>CAZJBU010000048.1:0-5389 GCA_964544525.1 uncultured archaeon | reverse complement strand
ATGTTACTTTATTAAAATAAAGATATAGTTGGAGAAAAAATAATACTAAAATTAAAACTGTTATCAGTTTTTCTTTAAGTTGGTATATATTTTTTATTAAGGTGACTGCATATAAGCCGAAGGTGAAGAAGAATGATGATATTATTCCCAAAAAATATCTTGCTTGGTAGGTTGGAATTAAATTCATTCCAAAGAAAGGCTCTGTAAAAAAGTAGGAATATACAACCACCAATCCTCCTATTATCATAGGGAAAATATATTCAAATCTTTTTGATACGTTTGAAAAAAAGAAAAAGAATATTCCTATACATATAAACATTGAGATGATCAAGGAGTAAAGATTGGAAACATTTAAAAAGTAAGTAACTATACTCTCTTTTAAAAATGATAATGCAACATTCATTTTAGCGAAGTCAGGTACATCTGTATGTGTTCTGTCGTACTTCATTTTTAAATGATATTTAAATATAGGTTTGTGCCAATATAGCATACTTAGTGGGAAAGCAATTACAAGTAATCCCAGAATTATAAAAGCTGCTTTTTTGAACTCTTTTTTGGAGAATAAATAGATAAGGTATGCAAGTATTATAAAAGTAAATCCAACAAATAGCACAACATGAGAAAGAGAAGACATTCCATAAAAAAATGAGAATAATATTATTATGCCTATGTTTTTTATGGTTTTATTTTTGAAATCACTTTTTATGGCTAGAAATAAGAAAATGAATAGCAATGGTAGAATTATAGCGTAACTAAAATCAGTATACTTAAGAATAAGATACATTTGTAAAGGATTTGATACTAGAGCACCTGCTATCCCTACAAGAGTATCATTGAATATAATTTTCCATAAAATAAACCAAAGTAAAAATGAAGTAATGTATATTAATGTGGAAAATAGCAATATGCCTTTTAGGACATTTAGATTTAGGATTTGTGTAAATATACATACCAAACATCCATATAAGGGTAGATACCCAGGTAAACCTCCATTAATGGAAGAACTTTCTAGTATGTTTCCTCCTCTACAAATATGGTATATGGAGCCTAGCTGATAATAGAAATCGCCTCCATAAAGTTCGGAGGGTAATGATTTTAGTGTTATACCTAAATATAGATTTGCTATACATCCTAAAATAATAATTGCAAAGAAAATGGTTGGTTCTAATTTATTTTTTCGCATAAAGCTTTTTTTCAAAAATAAAAAAAGAAACAAGAATTCCTACAAGTCCTAAAATAGCGTCCATAACCCAGATTCCCAAAGAGTAGGAAATAGCTTTCTCAGCGCTTATTCCGGCAATTCCTAGAGTAACAATTGCTACTCCTTCTCTAGTTCCGAACCCTGAAAAGGAAATTGGTAAGGATTGAATAACTAAAATAAAGGGAATCGCAAAGCAAAGGAAGGAAAAGGAGAAGTTTAGATTAAATGCTATGGAAAGGAAGTAATACTGGATGAATACAAAGAACCATGCCGCTAAGGTGAGGATTACATTTTCTAAAATTTCTTTACTTCCAATTTTTTTGTATGCTTTGTAAATATCTGCAAAATGTTTTTTGGCTTTTTCTTTGTATTTCTCTGGGACAAAAAGTAAAAAACCTGGTTTTAAAAATTTTTCAGTAAGTTTTTCGTTTCTTGCGAGAGAAAGAGCAATGATTAGAAAAATTATCAAAAACCCTGCAATAAAAACAAAGTTTAAAGAGTTGAATAGAACTATTGCACTTAAAAGGCCTAAGAAGAGAAGTGAAATGATATCAATTACTCTATCTAAGAATACTGTAAGCAAACCTTTACCAATACTTAGCTCCTTTCTTAAAAAATATGCCTTAGAAAAATCGCCAAGCCTTCCTGGAGTAAAAATACCTATTCCAAAGCCCAACCACCAAACTTTTAGAAGTTTAATAAAAGATACTTTTGCAAACTTTTTAACGAAGATATTCCATTTTACAGTTTTTATTATGAGAGAAGGTACTGTAAAGAGAAAAGCTATCAGAAAGTACTTTAGATTTATTTCAGACATTGTTTTTAGGATAGATGAAAATCCAACGGAGTAAATTATTATGATAAATAACAAAAGTCCAATTAATGGCAATAATTTATTAACTTTTGACATAATCTCAAACTATTTAAATATTTTTAATATAAAATATTTTTTGATAACATGGTTGTAACAACTTCAGTTCCGAGGAGAGTTTTAGAAGCTTTGAAGGGAATAGGATTAAATCTTTATGAAAGGAATCTTTATGCAGCATTGTTAATAAAAAAAGTTGCTACTGCTGGCGAACTTACAGATCTTTCTCAAGTGCCTAGAGCAAGGATTTATGATATAGCAGAAAGCTTGGCAGAAAAAGGTTTTGTTATCATTCAGCCAGGCTCTCCTATAAAGTATATTGCAGTAGAGCCAGAAGAGGCTTTGGAAAGATTAAAGGATAAGATAAAGAAGGATGCTGAGATGATGTGCAAAAGGCTGGAAGAAATAAAGAATAGTGACATCGTAAAAGATATGAAGGCATTATATTCTAAGGATATACAGCACATAAGACCTTATGATTTTGTGGGTGTTATAAAATCTAAAGAAAAAATAGATAGACATATAAGAAGTTTGATGAACAAAACTGAGAAGCATTTACATGTATTTACATCAAAGAAAGGTTTAATAGATTTATCAAGACATAAGAGATTGTTGAGTAGTCTAAAATCAAGAGGAGTGAAAATAAGAATATTAGCACCAATTACCAATGAGATAAAGCATATTGTAAATGACTTAAAGAAAATAGCAGAGATAAGAGATAGCTCTGGAATAAAAGTTAACAACAGTAAATTCAAAATATTTGATGACAAGCATATATTGATGCACCTTACTGATGATGATACAGAACACTCTCAAGAAGTTGTGCTATGGGCAACTAATCCTCATCTAGCAAAGAATATGTTTATACCTTTATTCGAAGATCTTTGGTCAAAGGCAAAGAGAATTTAATTTTCTTTAATTTTTTAAGTTAATATATGGAGAAGTTCTTAATAATCTGTGTAGATAGAGATAACGATATAGGAGAAAAATTAAGAGGTGTGAAAGCTCCTATTATAGGGAGGAAAGAGAATTTAAGAGTAGCTACAAAGCTAATATTAGAAGATCCGGAAGAAAGTGATGCTAATTGTATATTCGCAGCAATAAGAGAATATGATCTACTGAAAAAGAAGAATAAAAATGTAGAGATAGTTACTCTTTTAGGTGATAGAGAAGTAGGCACTCTTTCAGATCTTAAAATAGAGAGGCAATTACAGGAGGTACTAAGTAAAATAAAGCCTACAAAGGCTATATTTGTCTCTGATGGTGCTGAGGATGAATTTGTAATTCCTATTATTCAATCGTACATACCTATAGTTTCTGTGAGGAAGGTTATTGTTAGACAAAGTAGAAATTTAGAAAATAGCTATTATTTCCTATATAAGTATTTTAAAGAAGCCCTTTCTGATCCTGAGGTAAGAAGATTAATATATGGAGTTCCTGCAGTACTTCTTTTCTTGTATGCTATCTTTGGGTCGCTAGGCTGGAGGATTATTTTAGGACTTGTTGGTATATATCTTTTCATAAAAGGATTTAGAATGGAAGGAGCAATCTCCAGTATGCTCTATGAGCTATATTCTACCCTTCGTACAGGAAAGTTAAGTTTCTTCTGCTATGTTATAGGAATTTTGTTTATTTTGATATCTCTTATTGAAGGATATACAAGTTTTGCATTGTATGCACCTCAGAGTATATTGCAAGGCATTTTATACTTCTTGTATTCTACTTTAAACTATTTGCTATTTTCCGCAATATTCTTTTGGATAGGGAAAGTTATAAAGACATATACTAGAAGGAGGAGAATAGGTAAAGAGATAACTTTGTTAGCATTAATTTTTTCTATTTATGCAGTTTTATCGACTTCCTTAAGATATTTGTTTGTTCCAAATTATAGTATCATAAATGTTTTTCTTGTGACAATAGTAGGATTTTTTGTGCTATTTATATTCCATTCATTAGAGAAGACGCTTTCTGTTTGATCTTCTATTTTTTCTCGAGGTACTTATAAGCGTAGCCATGAGGCTTTCCAGATATTAGTGATTCTATACATTTTAGTATCCTGTCCATGTCTTCTGTTTTTGCTATTATGCCTATTTTTGATCCTCTTATTTTGATTTTACATTTTCCTAGTTCTTCTATTTTTTTCTTGGCTAAGCCTTTTCTTCCTATAATCCTTGACTTTTGTCTTATAATTGCTTTTTTGGAACTCAAATAATTTTTTAAGTTAATTATCTTAAGATCTGTATCTTCAAATAAATCTTTTATATCATTCATATTAAACCCAAGGGATATGGCTTGGATCATTAAATATCCTTTTTCTACTGCAATTCCATCTTTGCCAGTTATCTCAAATATATTCGAGTCTTTTTCTCTATCTATATGTATGCCTACTAAATATTCTATCTTCTCTTTTTTCTTTTCTATTTCTTTTACACATCTCCATGGAACTCTTATATATTTTCTGATATCCATACCTTTATTTCTATTGAAAATCTTTAATTTCTCTTGGAATCTTGAGAGTATAAATATTTTATCTTATGTTATATTAAATATGCACAAAAATGATAAGCCAGAAATTATTGCTAAAAGCGATATTGGCCTTGAAAAATTCAATGTAGATAGGATAGCTAATATTATTTGGAAGGCTGCGAGAGCTGTAGGTGGGGAAGATAAGGACCTTGCTTTTAAGCGAGCTGAGGAGGTAATAGATTTCTTAGTAACTAAATATGGGGAGCAAATACCTTCTGTAAGCGAAGTATATGATGCTATAGAAAAAGTGCTTGTGGAAAGAGGTCATTATAAAACAGCTAAGGCATTAATTCTGGAAAGGCAGCAAAGAGAATTAGAGAAAAAAAGGGAGGAAATACCTATCATAGATGCGGAAAAGTTAATAGATAATTATGTTAGCCAATATGATTGGAGGGTAAGAGAAAATAGTAATGTTGCTTATTCTTTTCCCGGATTGGCATTACACATAATCCAATCTGTAATTTCAAGATATACCCAAGTGAAAATATATCCACCAGAGATTGCTAAAGCCCATGTAAGTGGAGATTTTCATATTCATGACCTTGGCTTCGGAATAGTAGGATATTGTGCAGGTTGGTCTTTAAAACAATTGTTGTACGAAGGTTTTAATGGAGTGCCAGGTAGGGTTGAGTCTAAGCCAGCAAAACATTTCGATACAGCTTTGCTACAAATGGTTAACTTTATGGGGGTTCTGCAGAATGAATGGGCAGGTGCTCAAGCTTTCAACAGCATTGATACTTTGCTTGCACCTTTTGTCAGGAAGGATAAACTTGATTACAAACAGGTAAAACAGA
>CAZJBU010000047.1:0-5523 GCA_964544525.1 uncultured archaeon | reverse complement strand
TCCTGGGAAGGAATTACCATAGTAAATGCCTCAACCATTTCTTCTTATCCAAAAGTAAACGTTAGAGTATGGTTAGCAGACAATACTTTGGCTTATTATACAGTTGTAGATGAGAGTTCTCAAGAGCTAGACTTAAACAAAACCACACAAAATACTTATTATATCCTTGTGTATGATGATATTCCAGATGGTGTACAGGAGGTTAATAAGATAGTAGTTGATGATGATATAAATATAACTCCTGACTTTTCCTCTTGGGAGGCAGAAAATGAAACTTATTACGATTTCTATGATAACGAAACGGGAATGAAAGAGCAATATGGAGATCTTCCTTCTGCAATATGGGAAGGCTGGATAAGATTTGGAAAAGAGAATTGGGAAGATTGGGAAAAAGATCCTTCTTGGAACATTTTGTTCTACAATATTACAGACATGTTATTATTAAAGGATGTTTGGTGTATAGAACCAAATGATACTCTTGGCATCATAGTAAAGGTTTACAACTTTAACCAAACACCAAAGGTTGGAGTTAATGTAAGCATAGAAAAGATAACTACCTTTACTATTTTAGGCCCTGTCACCTTAAATCAAAGTTCCTATACTATGATACCTGCAAGTGGAACTAAAACCAATAGTGAAGGATATGCTATGATAAAGCTAAAGCCTAATCAAAGTTGGGAACCTGGAGAATACATGGTAACTGGAATAGTTGAGGAAGGAGGAAATGTAGAAAGATTTTATGAGCACTTTAATGTAGGTTGTAAATAGAGAGTATGAGAAAAATCCTCTTTGCTTGGCTTATAGTTTTGGCCGGATTATTAAGTATAATCTCTCCTTCCCTTTCCGCAACTATTTCCATTTCCCAGCCAGGCTCTGATCCTGGCACGGTAATGCAAGGTATAGCCTTTACCGTAACCGTTTCAGGATTGTCCAACTCTGGTACTGTTTCTTTGGTATTGCCTTCTGGTTTTTCTGTAGAAGAACCATTACAAAAATCTTTTTCTTCTTCAACCTCTTCAGTTTCTTGGACTACAGTTAAGGCAAACCAAAAACTTTCTGCTCAGAAGATATCTGCAACAATCACAACATCTGGAAATCCTTCTTCTATCGAAACGGATCCTTTTGATGTAATATCACCACCTTCTTTAAAAGTGTCTGTAACTCCTTCACAAATAACATCCTCTGGCGAAAAAACAATTCAAGTTACTGTGCAAAATTGGGGAGAAACAAGTGCTAAAGATGTTGTAGTTAAGTTAGATCTTTCTCAAGCTAGCGGTGTAAGCTTGGTTACTGGCTATACATCTTCAGTCTCTTTGAACACTATTTTAGGAGGCTCATATGGATCTGGAGAAAGCAAAGGTGTTTCATGGAGAGTAAATGTAGATAGCTCAGCATCTGGCTCCATTTCTATTGAGGTAACTTCTTCAAATGCAGATACTGTTGAGAAGACAATATCTCTTTCTTTAGGTACCGTCACTGGAGGTGAAGAAGTGACTAGTACAGGAGGTGGCGGAGGCGGAGGGGGCGGCGCTATTATTCCGCCAATTCCTAAAAAGAACATTACAGAGAATATTACCAAAATGCCAAAAATAGAGAAAAAGAAAACATTAGAGATAGTACCTGGTAAAGGATTAATAAACAACACTAAACTTCAATCTGCAATAGAGAAGGTACTAAAAATAGCAAAAATGGACGAAAATGCTATTCAAAACTTACTGAAACTATCTAAAGCAATATCTGGCAATCTTTCAGCAAACAGAGAATTCTCTTTCTCTGAAAATAAGTCAAAATTAAGGCTAAGATTAAAATATAATGGAAAAGAAAAGGTAATTAACTTCATGGTTTATGATAAAGTTCCTAAAACTTTTGCCAACTCAAGTAACGAAATTACTGTTATTGCTCCAAAAGCAAAGATTTCAGTTATAGAGCAAGATCCTGAGTACTTATTTACCTACTCCGAGCTAAATTCAGGAGATGAAATTACTATAGAATATGAAGTTGATGGAGAAAGAAACAGTAGCGTAATAGAAGAAGCATACTTAGAGGTTTATGCAGAAAAATTAGAAAAAATACTTTCTGTAGAGAAAATATGTACTCCTTTAGAAATGAGGTGTTATAATAATACACTCCAACAATGTAACAAAGAAGGTACTTCCTGGATAGATAAAGAATATTGTGAGTATGGATGTAATGAAACAGTACTTGCCTGTAATCCAGCACCTGAGGCTAGGCCAAATTACTTTTGGTTATTGCTGTTGCTAATAGTGATGATAGTTATAGCAGTAGGAATTTGGTACTTCAAATATAATAGATAATTGGATTACTTTGCATAATCAACTTCTGATTTTTTCTTTTCCTTTTCTTCCTCTACATCCATCATTTTGATTTTCTTAGTATATTTTTCATACCATTTTGTAACTTCCTTAGGAATAGATGGTTTTATCATTTCTAATGCTTTATCAAAATGTTTTCTTTTAACTTCTTTACTTTCGAGATTTTCTCTTAGCGCTATCATTGCTGCCTCTCTACATAGAGCCTCTAGGTCAGCGCCAGAGTAACCTTCTGTCTTCTTTGCTATCTCTTCTAACTTTACATCTTTAGCTAATGGCATGTTTCTTGTATGTACCTTCAAAATTTCTAACCTTGCCTTTTCATCAGGTGTAGGAACATAAATCTGTCTATCAAACCTTCCAGGCCTTAATAGAGACATATCTATTAAATCAGGTCTATTTGTTGCTGCTAATACAACCACTCCTTCAATATCTTCTATTCCACTCATTTCTGTAAGCAATTGAGATACTAAGGTATTCATGGTTTCGGTGCTTTTTATTCCTCTGGTCGAGGTAATCGCATCTATTTCATCAAAGAAGATTATACAAGGTGCAACTTGCTTAGCCCTTTTAAAGGTTTCCCTTAACCTTCTTTCTGATTCGCCAACCCATTTACTTAGCAACTCAGGACCCTTGATACTTATGAAATTCGCACCACTCTCATTGGCAACAGCCTTAGCAAGTAAAGTCTTACCTGTACCTGGAGGACCATACAACAAAACCCCTTTAGGAGGTTTTATTCCCATCCTTTCAAATACATGAGGATATTTTAGAGGCCATTCAACAACTTCTTTTAGCTGTTGTTTTACATTTTCTAAACCACCTATGTCATCCCATTTTACTTCAGGAACTTCAACCAAAACTTCTCTCATTGCACTTGGTTCTACTCTTCCCAAAGCGTGCTCAAAGTCTTCTTTAGTTACGACCAATTTTTCTAATATCTCTTTTGGAATTTCTTCTCCTTCTTTCAAAGCCATTATGTCAGGTAGTACTCTCCTTAGGGCAGACATAGCAGCCTCCTTACATAAAGCCTCTAAATCGGCTCCAACATATCCATGAGTTTTTTCAGCAATTTCTTTCAAATCAACATCATCTGCTAATGGCATATTTCTTGAATGTATTTGAAGAATTTCCAATCTTGCATCTTTATCTGGCACACCTATTTCTAATTCTCTATCAAACCTTCCAGGCCTTCTTAACGCAGGGTCTAAAGCGTCAGGCCTGTTTGTAGCTCCTATAACAATAACTTCTCCTCTTCCTTTTAAACCATCCATCAAAGTTAAAAGCTGTGAAACTATTCTTTTTTCTACTTCTCCATGCACTTCTTCCCTCTTTGGAGCAATTGCGTCTATCTCATCTATGAATATAATGGAAGGTGCATTTTTTTCAGCTTCTTCAAAAATTTGTCTTAAATTCTCTTCAGATTTTCCATACCACATACTCATGATTTCTGGCCCATTAATAGAATAGAAATTCGCACCACTCTCATTGGCAACAGCCTTAGCAAGTAAAGTCTTACCTGTACCTGGAGGACCATACAACAAAACCCCTTTAGGAGGTTTTATTCCCAGTCTTTGGAATACTTCTGGATGTCTTAATGGTAATTCTACCATTTCTCTAATTAATCTTATTTCATTCTTCAAGCCACCTATGTGCTCGTAAGTAACTTCTGGAATTTTTTCTTCTTCTTTTACTTCAACCGCCTGAGGAAGCAATTCTATTTCGGTAGCTTCTCCAACATAGACATATCCTTTTGGACTTGTATTAACTACAATAAATTTTGTATCACCGAATGGAGCGAAGAACATATCTTCAATACTCATTCCAAAAAATTCTTCAAAGAAAGAATTTCTTCTCCTTCTTGTATAGACAGGATTTGGAATAAATACATCTCCTTTTACAAATGCCCTTCTATACAAATTCTGTTTTATGTAGTCTGGGTTTGTATGTATGGTAATGCCTTTCTGTGCAGGAGCAATCACTATTTTTTGAGCCTCTTTAACTTCAGCAGGCCTTACCTTTACAATTTCTCCAACTCCCGCCCCAGCATTCCTTCTAGTTAAACCATCTATTCTAATTATATCTAAACCAACATCAGAAGGATAAGCTCTAACTGCAATAGCAACAGTTTTTCTTTTTCCTTCAATTTCGATGTAATCACCTTCTCTAATACCTAACTCTTTCATAAATTTAGTGCCTAATCTAGCAATACCTCTTCCATAATCCATTCTATCAGCACTTAAATCACCAACCTTTAATTTGACTTCTTTTTGATTTTTCATAATGATATATTAAGTTAAATCTTTAAGTAAATTTAAAAATTAATCCTTAATTAGATTAGGGCCGGTGGCCTAGTTGGTAGGGCGTCGCGCTTACAACGCGAAGGTCCCAGGTTCAAAGCGGAACTACGTTCCTGCACCCTGATAAGACTACTAATACTTCCTGCAACCATTTTACCATTTTATTATAATAGTTCTAACATAAGAAAATCCTGGCCGGCCCATTTTAAAATTTTTAACTTTTGAACAGAGAAAAGAAAAAGACAATATTGCCTGGTGTTTGGGGTATTCCTTTTAGGTTATGAAGCCTTTCTATGGATAGCAAAAGGAAACGCAGCAGAATTTTGTGATGAAGAAAAATTTTGTAAGATAAAAATTCTTTCCTGTAAACAAACTTTTGTAAAAAATTTGAATAAAGAGGACAAAGAAGCAGTAAAGAAATGGTGTGGGATAAGATGATAATGATATTGTTACTATAGTAACATTTGAATATATAAACTAAATTTAAACTTATTCACAAAATTTTTCAACTAAGACACCTAACAAGATAGAGAATATAACTGTGTATCCAAATAATACTAAAACAAATTTCCAGCCAAAATAATATACAAAAACAGGAAGTAGAGGTATTTTAATAGATCGGTTGTAGAGGAAACAGGCAATGTACTTATACTTAATACCTTTCTCTTTTAATTCAGAAAGGAGAGGATACCATAAATAAATAGGACCAGATGATATAATTCCAGAAACAATTGCTACGGTCCATCCTAATTTTCTTTTTTCAAATAACTTTACTAATTTTTTGTTATCTATAAAGCAGTTAGTTAAAAAAAGAAGTACAAACACTAATGTTAGCGGTATTATTATTTTGTATATAAGTGAAATAAAATTATAGATTGAAATAAGGAATATTT
>CAZJBU010000046.1:3989-5583 GCA_964544525.1 uncultured archaeon | reverse complement strand
TGTTGTTAGAGTAAATGGAAAAGTAGTTTGGTCCTAATGGAGAGGAGGTATTTTATATTTTTTATTTTTCTACTAATTTTATGAATGGAGCAAGGTGTCCCATTAGAGGATAGAAAAAAGAAAGAAGAGAAAATATTAGAATATTGGGAGTCTATTAATTTACCAGAAAAATTATCTGAAATTGATTTTAATAAAAAACCTTTTTTCTTGTTGGATGGTCCTCCTTATGCAAATGATAGGCCTCATGTAGGACATGTTAAAACTATAGTTGCAAAGGATATATTTGTTAAATTCAAGAGAATGCAAGGCTATAGTGTTTTTCATGTACCTGGCTTTGATATGCATGGTTTGCCAATAGAAGTTAAAGTTGAAAAAGAGTTAGGAATAACTTCAAAAAAAGATATAGAAAGAGTAGGGGTTGAGAAATTTATAGAAAAGTGCAGAGAGTTTGCTCACCAAAATATGGAGAGATGGATAGATTTATACAAAAAGTTAGGTGTTTGGAAAGGCTGGTATAAACCTTATAAAACTTGTGATGTTTCTTATTTAAATTCTGCTTGGTTTACAATAAAGAATTACTTTGATAAGGGTTTGTTGGTAGAGGGAGAAAAGCCAGTATATTGGTGTCCAAGATGTCAAACAGTTTTAACTGGTTATGAAGTAACAGATAGTTATAGAGAGGTAGAAGATCCTTCAATAATAATAAAATTTCCTATCAAGGGAAAAGAAAAAGAATTTTTACTTGTTTGGACAACTACACCATGGACATTAGCAGCGAATGTTGCTATTGCTGCTCATCCTGAGGAAATTTACGTTAAGGTAGAAGTTGATGACGAGATTTACATAATCGCAGAAAAAAGAATTTCTGTTTTGGAAGAGTTGGGTTTAGGTTACAGAATTATAGAAAAGTTTGAAGGTAAAAAGTTGGCATATATAAAATATGAGCCAGTAATAGATTGCAGGTTACAAAGAGAGTTAAAAGAAAAGGAAGAAACACATAGAGTTGTGATGTCATTACCATTGTTAAAAAGAAAAGTATCTTCAAAGGTATTAGCTAAGAAAGAAGTAGAAGAAAAAGAAGAGCTTTTTGATCATCTGGTAACTATGGATGTTGGTACTGGCTTAGTTCATATAGCCCCTGGCCATGGTAGTGAAGATTTTGAATTAGGAAAACATTATAATTTACCTTCTCCTTCTCCTTTAGATGACGAATGTAAATATACAAATGAAGTTGAGCTATGGGAAGGAAAATTTGTAAAAGAGGCAGATAAGGAGATTATAAACTATCTTAAGGATAAAGGTTTACTTTTATATGCAGGTAAAATAAGGCATAGCTATCCTTTATGTTGGAGGTGTAAAACTCCTTTAATCTTTAGAAAAACAAGACAATGGTTTTTGAAAGTAACAGAAATTAAAGATAAAATAGTAGAAGAGGCAGAAAAAGTAATCTGGCTTCCTGAATTTGCAAAGAAAAGATATATTAATTGGGCTTTAGATTTAGAGGATTGGGCTTTATCAAGGCAGAGGTATTGGGGAATAACATTGCCTATTTGGAGATGTCAAAGCTGTAATGCGATAGAAGTTTTTGAAAGTA
>CAZJBU010000046.1:0-3979 GCA_964544525.1 uncultured archaeon | reverse complement strand
CCTAGGAACCCTAAAAATGCTGCAAAGAGAATCAAAGAAGAACTAGAAAAAAGAGCCAATTCCAAAATAGAAGATTTGCATAAAGACAAGGTTGATAGAATAACTTTTGAATGTAAAATTTGCTCTGGTTTAATGAGGAGAGAACCTTATACCTTAGATGTGTGGTTTGACTCTGGGATTGCGCCATGGGCCTCTTTAAATTATCCTTTTGAGAATAAAGAGCTTTTTAATTATCTTTTCCCTTGTGCTTTAGTTATAGAATCTCAAGATCAAATAAGGGGATGGTTTAATTCCTTAATGGTTTGCTCTGTTGCTTTATTTGGGAAAGCACCTTATGAGAGGGTAGGTATGTTAGGTTGGGTTTTAGATGAGAAAGGAGAGAAGATGAGTAAAAGTTTAGGAAATGTAGTTTGGGGAGATGAGGCATATGAAAAGTTAGGAGCAGATCTTTTAAGGTTATATTATTGCAAGGACGTTGCTCCATGGGAAGTTCAAAGATTTAGTTTTAGAGAAGCTATGGCATTAGCTAAGGCTCTGAATATATTAGAAAATTTAGGAAAGTTCTATTTAGAGTATTGTAAAGAGAATTTAGAATTAGGCAAAGAAATAGACCTCAAAGAGGAAGATCTCTGGCTAATTTCTAAAACAAATTCTTTGATAGATAGAGTAACAATATATTTAGATAACTTTGAACTTCATCGTGTTGGTAAAGAGCTAATCGATTATGTTGTTGAAATACTAAGCAGAAGTTATGTAAAGTTGATTAGGGATAGGCTAGAGATATTTGCTTCTGATATAGATAAAAAAACAGCAAGTTATGTAATGGATTATGCTTTAAGGAGAATATTGCTTTTATTAGCTCCTATAATTCCTTTCACCTCAGAGAGTATCTACAAAGAATGTTTTGGAGACAAGGAATCTATACATTTGGAGGAGTGGCCTTCCGTAGAGAGAGACAAGATAAATAAAGAGTTAGAGGAAGAGATAGATTTGAGTTTGGAGGTAGTTAGCGCTTTCCTATCTAGAAGGCAGGAGAAAAATCTTAGACTAAGATGGCCAGTTAAAAGAGGAATTATTTATGCTCCTAAGGAAATTTTAGCAAAATTAAAGAAGCATGAAGATATGATAAAAAAGTTAGCAAATTTAAAGGAAGTATTTTATAGTGATGAGGTGGCATTTGAGGTGAAACCTAATTTTGAAAATATAGGGAAAAAATATGGAAAAGATACTCCGAAGGTGGCAGAGGCCATTTCTAAGTTAGACGCAAAGGAAATATATAATAAGGATAAAATAGAGGTAAATGGTTTTGTTTTAGAAAAAGAAGATATAACCCTAAAGGCAAAGGGAAAGGGAAAAGAATTTTCTTATGGTCTGGTAGAGATAGAAGATGAAGAAACTTTGGAAATAAAAGAGGAAAGAGCAATTAGGGAGCTGATAAGAGCTATTCAAAATGAGCGAAAAACGTTGGGACTTAAGGTTAAAGACAAAATTGAGTTAGATTTAGAGGCTGAGGATTGGATAAGAAAATGGGAAGAAATAATTAAAAGAGAAGTAAATGCTTCTGAAATGAGTTTTAGGGAAGTTAGAGAAGGTAAAGAAATTATGTATAAAGATTTAAAAGTAAAATTCAAAATATCAGCTTAATTCGACAATTGCTGTATAATATTTCGTAATTTTTTAAAAATAACTCAAAAAACTTAAAAAATGTCTAAGGGAGCAGGTATTAAGGCGATATCTTGTTCACTACCAAAATACATTTTGCCTGCAGAAGAGTTTGCTAAGGGAAGAAAAGTAGATAGAAAAAAATTGAAATATTTGGGCATAGAAGGGCAAGCAGTACCTGATAAAGATGAAAGTGTTGAGTACTTGATGGCAAAGAGTATAGAAAGGCTATTTGACGAATTTGACTATTCTCCTGAAAATGTAGGATATCTTCTTGTTGCAACAGAAGATGTAAAGGGCAAGGGAGATAACCCAGGAAATAGGGTTATATCGTTATTAAGGAGGAGAGGAGTAGATCTAACTGATGTAAATAGTAATACTTCAATGGCAGCATGTAATCCATTGCCTTCTTTAATTGAGCAGGGTATAACATTATCGGAAAAGAAAGGAGAAGATGTTTTGGTTGTTGCTGGAGATAGATCTCTCTATGAGGAAAATTCTCCTGGAGAAGAAACTCAAGGAATGGCGGCTTGCTCTTTTTTAATAGGAAATGAGCCTGAAGTAGGAATCTTAGATAAATATTCTGGATGTAAAAGCAAATTTATTCCAGATTGGTGGAGACCTCAAGAGAATGGAAATTTGCCTGTTTTTGATGGAATTACAAGTTTATTGGCATATCTTCTACTTACTTCTGAGTCCCAGAAGAATTTTAAGAAGAAGAATAAAATATCTTCCTTAATAGAATATGTTGAGGATGGAAGTATTGTCTTTCATAGACCTTCAGAGTATATGGTGACGCTTGGTTTTGCTCAACTTTATGCGTACGAAAAGAAAGGATTGCAAGGAGAAATAGATAAATATCTTTTAATGGCAGATAATGAATTTGATAAACTATTTAATACAGAATTTATTGAAATATTTAGTCAAGATAGTGGTAAAGCATTAGCAAAATATAAAAAGTTTCAAGAAGATGATCGCTTTAGAAGAGTGCATACTATATTCAAAGAGATGAATCAAAAAATACTTAAAAAAGTTAAGGAGGAAGAAGAATTCAAGAAGGCATATGAGGATTTGGTGAGACCTGGAGTTAAATGGCCTAACTATATAGGCAACTCATATACAGCCTCTGTAGGTACTTGTTTATTATCTGCTCTAATTGAAAAAGACCTGGGCGGGGAAAAAGTAGTTATAACAAGTTTTGGAAGTGGAGCAAATTCGACAACGCTATCTTTAGAAATCTTAGATGGATACGAAGAATATATAACAGAAATTGATAAAGAGATAAAAAGGATGAAACCAATCTCTTTTGAGAAGTATCTGGAGCTAAGATCATAAGACCATAAAATATTGACTAGTATTTTATTTTATGGGTAGTATAGAAGTAGAAGTAAGAAGTTTTATTTCAAAAGAGCAGTATGAAGAGTTGCTATCATTTTTCAAAAAGAATGCAAGGTTTATTTGCGAGGGTGAGCAAGAAACCCATTACTTAAATGCGAAGGTTGACCTCAGAATTCAAAAAACAAAATATTTTTCAAAAATATGGGTGAAAAAAGGCAAGTTGCATGATCATTGTAGGGAGGAAATCGAGATAAAATTTAGGAGAGAAGATTTTGAGAAAATTAAGGAATTAGCGTCTCTTTTAGGATTTGAAACTGAGATTGTCTGGTTAAGAAAAAGAAAGGAGTTCGAATGGCAAGGGATAAAAGTTTGTTTGGATTATACCAAGGGTTACGGATACATAATAGAGCTTGAGAAAGTTTGTGATGAGCAGGAAAAAGAGAAGGTTTTAGATTTTCTTAAACAAAAAATGGAAGAATTAGGAATAGAAATAACTCCAAGAGAAGAATTTGAAAAGAAATTTTCATTTTATAAAGAAAATTGGAGAAAATTAATAGGAGATTATGAATCTAAAGCAATTGTTGAAAGGAGAGCTTAGCGAGGATATAATAGAGGAGATACCTCGTGCTTTTGATATTGTGGGAGAAATAGCTATAATAAAATTGCCTGAGAGTTTAGTTGAAAGAGAAGATATAAAGAAAGAGGTAGCAAAGTGTATATTAAGCAAGCATAAACATGTTAAATCTGTTTTTTTGAAGAAGGAAGAAGTATCTGGAAAATTTAGAATTGCAAAGCACGAGTATATTCTAGGAGAAAATAAAACAGAAACTTTGCATAAAGAATATGGTTGCAAATATAAGTTAGATATAAATAAGGTTTATTTTAATTTTAGATTAGGTAATGAAAGATATAGGATAGCTAAGCAAGTTAAGGAAGGAGAAAAGGTTTTGGTAATGTTTGCTGGAATAGGTTGCTATGC
>CAZJBU010000045.1:0-5599 GCA_964544525.1 uncultured archaeon | reverse complement strand
CACTTAGTTACTATTTCTAAACCTGCTGATCTGAAAAGTGTGAGAGATATGATAGATCTAATATCAGATAAAATATCTAAGGAAGGTAAAGGAACGATTATTTTTTTGGATGGAAATATTTTAGGTCATACTTCTCATCCGAAGGAAGTAGTTAAGATAATAAGAGAAGCGAGGAGGGCAGGAAAAATCTCTAACGAGATTAACGTTGTTTTCTTTGAGGAGCTAAATGAAATTAGAATAAACACAGAAGGTAATAGATTAAGAAGACCTCTTATTATTGTAAAGGATGGAAAACCCTTACTTACTGAGGAGCATATTCAGAAAGTTATAGATGGCGAAATGGATTTAAATGATTTAGTAAAGGAAGGAGTAATTGAGTATTTAGACGCTGAAGAGGAAGAGAATGCTTATATAGCGCTATGGCCTTGGGAAGTTACTAATGAGCATACTCATTTAGAGTTGAATCCTGCATGTGTTTTGGGAATACCTGCCTTAATGGTACCATTTGCAAATAGAAATAGAGGAGATAGAGTAAACTATGGCTCTAAGATGTCTTCTCAGGCATTAGGTATATATGCCACAAATTATCTTCTTAGAACAGATACAAAGGCATATACTTTAGTTTATCCTCAAAAACCTTTAGTAAAAACAGCAGCATATTCTATAGGTTTGTTAGATAAACATCCTCAAGGTCAGAATGTAATTGTTGCTTTGTCTCCGTATTTAGGTTACAATGTCGAGGATGCTATTGTTATTAATAAATCTTCTATAGACCGAGGATTATTTAGAAGTTTGTTCTTTAGGTCTTATGTAACAGAGGAGAGAAAGTATTGGGGTATAGAGAGCGATGAAATAAAAATACCAAATAAGAGTTGTATAGGCTATTCTACAGAGGAAGATTACATTCATTTAGAGGAAGACGGCATTGTTAAGGCTGAGGTAGAAGTTAAGGAAAATGAAGTTTTAATAGGAAAGGAGTCTCCAATAAGATTCTATGGACCAAGAGAAAGTTTCTTTGTAGAGGCAGAAAATAAGAAAGATGCTTCTGTAAGAGTTAGATTTGGAGAAGCAGGTGTAGTAGATAGAGTATTCATTACTCAAACAGATTCTGGTAATAAGCTGGTGAAAGTTATTTTAAGAGAAGTAAGGGTTCCTGAAATAGGAGATAAATTTGCATCAAGATATGGGCAAAAAGGTGTTATAGGTGCTGTTGTAAATCAAGAAGATTTACCATATACTGAAAGCGGAATTATCCCTGATTTGGTTGTAAACCCTCTTTGTATACCCTCTAGGATGACCATAGGACAATTATTAGAGATGATATATGGTAAGGCCGCTGCTCTAATCGGTAAAGAGATAGACGCTACTGTATTTAATGAAGAACCTGAGGAAGCAATTGCAAATATATTGAAAAAGTTAGGGTTTAGAGAAGATGGTACAGAGGTAATGTATGATCCTTTCTCCGGCAGAAAAATGAAAGTTAGAGTTTTAATAGGACCTATCTATTATCAGAGATTATATCATATGGTTACAGATAAATGGTTTATGAGGGCGAGAGGTCCTACAACAATATTAACAAGGCAACCTACAGAAGGTAAGGCAAGGGAAGGTGGTCTAAGGTTTGGTGAGATGGAGAAAGATTGCTTATTGGCTCATGGTGCAGTGATGGCTCTAAAAGATAGATTTTCATCTGACGAAACTTTAGTTCCTATATGCAAAAAGTGTGGAATAGTGGCTGTTTATGATAGAGTATCTGGTAAGAAATTCTGTCCTCTTTGTGGAAAGAAGGCAGATATAGCATTAATTAAAATGAGTTATGCATTCAAACTTTTCTTAGATGAATTAAAAAGTATGTGTGTTTATCCTAAGTTGGAAATAACGGAGGAAGAGTAATTTTAATTCATAAATTTATTTATGGGTTTCGCATTTCTATATGATGGTGTATATCCTTTCATAAAAGGAGGTGTAGAAAAAAGAATTTTTGAAATTGCAAAGAGACTTGCCAACAATTATGATTGTAATGTGACTTGGTATTGTATGAAATCATGGAGAGGAAAAGATGAGATAGAGATTGAAGGTATTCGAATGAAAGGAATATGCTCTTATAAACCTTTTTACAGGAATGGAAGGAGGTCTATAACTCAAGCTATCTTTTTTGGTCTTTCTTGTGCTAAGCTATTAAATGAAGATTTTGAGTTAATTGATGTTCAAACTTTTCCATATTTCCATTGCTTTACTTCTAGGCTAACAACCTTCTTAAAAAGGCAATACTATATTCTCACTTGGCATGAATATTGGGGTAAATATTGGCTAAATTATTTAGGGTATGCTGGATATGCGGGGAGATTTGTTGAGCATTTTACAACCAAACTTACTAAAAACAATGTTGTCGTGTCTGAATTTACAAAAAAGAAATTGGAAACAAAAGGTATAAGATCAAAAGTAATTCCTAATGGAATAGATTGGAATTTTATTCAAAAGATAAAAAAAGATGACGAAGAATGTGATTTAATCTATGCAGGAAGACTGATAAAAGAAAAGCAAGTAGATTTATTATTAAAAGCGATAGCCTTTTTGAAAGATCAAGGAATTTGCGTTAGAGCTAAGATAATAGGCGACGGATACGAAAGAAAGAAATTGGAAAGTTATGCTAAAGAAAAGTATATAGATGTTTCTTTTTTAGGATTCTTGGAAAAGCATGAGCAAGTATATTCTCATTTAAAGTCTGCGAAGATATTTGTGTTTCCTTCTCTAAGGGAAGGATTTGGAATCTCTGTTTTGGAAGCGCAAGCTTGCGGATTACCTTGTCTAGTTATAGATGCAGAGGAGAATGCTGCAAAATATTTAATTAGGGATGGATATAATGGGTTTATTGTGAAAAATTCCTATGCTGCTTTAGCAAATAGGATACAATATCTGCTGGAAAATTCAGAACTAATAAAAAAGATGAAAAAGAATGCATTAAATTTTTCGAAGAGATATGACTGGGATAAGATTACAAAAGAATATTACGATTATTGCAAATCTTTAGTTTAACTTTCTTTGTATTTCAATTCAAATAATTTAACTTCTGGATTGTTATATACTAACTTGAAATACTTTAGGCCATAGCCATTAAATAAGAACATTCTTGTGAACAAAGAATTTTCTAATTCTTTTGGAACAAAGACAATATAGTTCAAATTGACACTAGCGTATAGCATTCCATCTATACTAGCATTTTCGTACTCATAGATGATAGGGGTATTATTGTAATAAAATGCAAGTTTTTTAATTTTATAGAAGTTTCCTCCTTGATATAAATAAGGAGTAACCTCTTGAGAGTTATTTCCTTTTTTAACAATTCTTAGGACAAAAGGACCATAATATAGAGCATATCCTTTTTGCAGAATAAGCTCTTCTTTCTTTTGCAATCCAACCACATAGTAATCGCTAGGTGTTCCTCCTTTCTTTTCAACATCCCATGTAGCAAACATACTCCACCAATGAGATTTCCCTAATAGATCGCTTGATGCTAAGAAATATATTTTTGGCGTACAGTTACCATAATACCTTCTATACAAACTATCATTCTTTTCAGGCAAATAGCTTAACAATATCTTGGCACAGAGAGTTTCATTATCTGTATATAGACAGGTAGAAATATCTCTTATTCTTGCAGTTATACATACACCTTCTTTTTCGTCTACAATACCTTTCCTATCTTTGACACAATCTAAGCCATGCAAATTTTCGAGCTTAGTTCTTTTTAAAGAATTTTGAGAGCCACCGTCAAAGACTACCGGCCTTTCCGCCAAATCCTGAATCCAGAATCCAGGATCCCAATATGTAGCTATTAGAGAACATTTTGGAGTATTATTTTTAATCCACTTAAAAGCGTCGGCCCAATTTTTTGTTATCCCTGTTCTATAACTAGAGAAAGCAAGAGCCTGATTAAGTGTAGAATACACTATATAAATAGAAAGAATAATAAACAAAATACCTGTTACCCATCTATATTCTTTTCCTTCCATTTTCTCTAAGCCACCATTCATACAAATAACCCATAAATACACCTGCACATATAGATATAGGTAATGATAGTAATTCTGTAAATCTTACAGCCTGATAACTTGCATATAATGTAGCTATTAACCAAAAGATTAACAAAAACAAAGGTACGCTATATTTTCTGATATTCTTTAGAAATTCATATCCCATAGCAAATAGGCCTAATACACATAAAATTATAGGGATTATTCCTATTCTTAGTACAACATCTGCATACAAATTTGAAGGTCTTTGCTCTTCGCTAATAGAAATCCATACATTTGGAAATATTGTTGAAGTTCTCCAGAAATACTGCTCTGTTCCAGGAATCATAGATAAAGGTTGTTTTGGTATTCCCATTATATACTCAAAACCTCTTATTGGCAATAATATCGCAAAAAAAGTTACAAATAGAACTATATACAACACCAGGTGAGAAACAAAAAATTTTCTTGTTTCTTCTTTATGAAGAAAGAAATTATATAGCAAATGAACTATGAAAACAGAAAGCAAGAGATAGAAAACATACCACCAGCCACTCCATTGTAGATTAAACAATGCTAGTGCAATTCCTGCCAGAAAAGAAAAGGTTATTGCTTTCTTATCAAAAATTTTTTTCTCATCGACTTTCAGGTAAGCATATATAAATAGACATATAACCGTTGAAGCTAAGAGCATATTTAAAGCATCTGTATCAAAGAAACCAGACATACTTCTTGCTAGGAAGGCAGGAGAAAGTCCAAAAAGAAATGCTGCAAAATTGCCCGCTACCCAATTTTTGAGAACCTTTCCAAGAAAGTATACAGGAAATACACATAATGATGCTAAAAAAGCATTAAAAAAGAAACACCACTTTTCAAGATTAAAAAAATATTTGCCTATCAATAAATATGTGTAGGCAGTAAGAGATACAGTTAATGGAAACATAAAATTTCTCTTTGGAAATTCTGGAAAAGTCCATAAATAATCATGCTCTGGTATATTACCACTTACAATCCACTCTACGTACCTATACCAATGAAAAGAATCTGCTGCTAAAAGATAAGGTTCATTAAAGGTAGTTAGTCTAACAAGTAAAGAAACAAGAAATATTAGAATTAGCAAAAACCCAGGCAAGTATCGGTTGATCTTTAATTTTTTCAAACTTTCAATAGAGGGCAAGGTAATCTCTATTTCTTTTTTTTCTTCACTCATTCTTTTTATTTAAATTTAAAATTAATATTTCGTTTATGGATGAGTTCTATGCATTTTTATTTGCAGGATTGCTAGCCTTTTTCTTGCTAGTGCTTTTCTTTGGAATAAATCAACAGCCAGGCGTTATTTCCAATTATACAATCCCTACAAAACCTTCCAAGAATGTAACTTATATAACACCATCCAACTATACTTCAAGGGAAATTTATCTTGGTGATTTTGATATATACACTTATCTAACAAACGAAAGTAAATTATTAATAAAAAAGGCAGAATTGAAAAACGGTTTTTTCTTTGGAAATAAAAGAGAGAGATTAAGGTTTTCTTTTCCTGACTTACACAATGCTGAGAACAACATCTCAATATACTTTTATGT
>CAZJBU010000044.1:2667-5672 GCA_964544525.1 uncultured archaeon | reverse complement strand
TTGTCAAAGGAGCCATTTAAATCTTCTTTCACCTTCTTTGCAAAATCTACGATTATTTTTTCCTTTTTGATGCACCTTTCACTTTTTACAATTAGAGCTTTTCCAAAAAATTGGCAGTTTAACTCTGAGCAGTTTATCCTACTTAAGTTATAATCAAACAGCACTACTGTATAGTTCTTGGCATACCTTTTCAAAGTTTCATGGAATTTGTCTTCATAAGATAAAAACATTGGTAAAGAAGAATAGCCATAGAAATTAAAACAGACAAACCTATCGCTAACGATAGTACAATTTTTGTCTATAGGGAAATGTTGAGCAAATTTACATGCTTCCTCTGAAGTTATGAAAAACAAAAAGATTATTGAAATTCCTATACCAAACAAAAGTGCTAAAGTAAGTAGCTTTTCTTTGATAGTGGAAAGGAAATAATAGGAAAAGTAGGCTATAGGTAAAGTGGTAAAAAATAGATATCTTGGAACATCTAACTTTGCTTTGAGATAGATAAAAATTCCTAATATGAGAATAATCAGCATTGGAAGGAATAAGTTGTCTTTTTGTTTGTAACTCTTAGAGATCCCAAAAATAAAGAAAGGAAGAAATATGTTGAATGGCAAGAGAAGATGCAAAGGATTATGCCAAAACCAGGTAAGAAAAGCAACATTCCTTAAATAAGAGTCCAATACACTATATAAAAGATGACCTGTAAAAAAGAAGTTGAAAAGAAGCCAAGGAGATAGAGTAAATAAAATCGCTGAAGCAGAGATAAAAATATCTTTTTTCCTCTTGGAGAAAAGAATCAAAATAAAGAATGGCAAAGTAGTATATCTAGCCAAAAAAGAAAGACCTAGGAATATACCTAAGAGAATTGGTTTATCTAAGTAAGTTACTGCCAAGATCAACATCGACAATGCTAAAAGTTCTGTACCACATTGCAATCCATAATAAAGAATAAATGGATTGAACATAAGCATTAGAAATAGCTTGAAATCTAAGGAGTATTTCTTAGAGAAAGTTATGCAAGAGTATATATAAATTAGAAAGGATAGCAAAACAAAGAAATATCCTGCTATTCTTTTAGAGAAAAAAAGGACAAATGGTGAAAGAACAATAGAAATTAAAGGAGGTCTCTCTATTTCAAAGTAATGTCCTTTCCCTACTAAAAATTCTGCATTTAGGAGATAAACCATAAAATCCCAATCTAAAGAAAAAAGGTTTTGGAAATACAAATAAGATATTGAAATGAGCAACAAAATGAGGAGATGTTCTTTTTTTATCATTAAATTAAATATTTAGAATAACTTAAATTTTGGTTGAGCAATGCCATTTTCGACAATTTCAAATTCTGCTCTCCTTCCTTCTGGTAAAGATCTATGTTTTCTAAGAATAGCTTCTCTTCTATTTTCACTTAATTTCCTTAATTCAATTAAGCACTTACTCCAATATTTTACAATATCTCTACTTACTATCTCCACCTTTTTTGTTTCAAAATCTTCATATACTTGAGAAGTTATTAGAACAGGTATCTTTTTTGTTTGAGATAAGTTTGAAAGTATTGCAAGTTGCTTTGCTAACTCCTTATTTATTTCAATTACGTTAGATTCACTTATTTCAAGTCTATACAGAGAAACAAAACTGTCTATTATAATAATGCCATAATTTTTTTCTTTTTCTACTAGAGTTTCTAATTTTTTAACAACTTTTTTTTGATCATTGAAAGAAGCCATTCTAAAATATAGGATGTTTTTTAGATGTTTCTTTTCTCCTCCTATCTGAAAAAACCTCTCCAAAGAAAAATTACTTTCTGAGTCTATAAATATAGCTTTCTTTTTTTGTTCAAGAGCAGATAGTAAAAAAAGGAAACAAATGTTTGTTTTACCAGAGCCTGGAGGTCCATATATGTTGGTTATGACATCTACCTCTAACCCTCCCCTAAGTAGATCATCAATAGGTTTGGAGTTTGAAGGCAATTTGCTCAATATCATAAAAATAGATTAGAATAAAATTAATAATGAAAATAAAGTTGCTTATTCTGGCAGTTATACTAATTATCTTCTTATTTTCTGTAGGGATGTATAAACCGAAATATAAAAGTGATTTAAATCCTTCTCTAAAGCAAAAGATAGCTCAAATGATTATTGTACATGTTGATAACGAGAGGGACATAGAAAAATTTGCTGAAATGGGGATAGGTGGATATCATATTGGCTGGCTTGAGAAAGAAGAATACTTCAAAAGTATGATCCAGAAAATAAAAGAACTTTCTAAAATACCTCCTTTTATAGCTACTGATCTCGAAGGTTGCTTAAATCCTTTTTCTTCCTTTAAAAAGTTTCCTAATGCAAGCGATATCAAAAATGAATCCCAAGCATACTTAGTTGGTTTAGAAGAAGGAAAGACTTTAAAGGAATTTGGCTTTAATATGAATTTTGCTCCAGTTTTGGATTTAGAAGATAAAATATGGAAATGTAGAGCATTTAAAGGTAATGCAAGTGAAATTGCAAAAAAAGGCTTAGCCTATATCAAAGGGCTAAAGGATAGCGGTATATTAAGTATAGCGAAACACTACCCTGGAAAAAGCATGGCTACTAAAGATCCTCATAAAGAGTTTGTTTATGCAACAATAACTGAAGAAGATCTCTTGCCTTTTGAAACTGCTTTTGAATTTGGAGTAGATGGTGTTATGGTGTCTCATGTAATAGCAACCGGAAAAGTAAATTCAAAAGGTAAACCATGCTCAGTCTCAAAAGAGGTAATAGAAGATATAAAAAAGAAATTCGATGGTTTAGTAATAAGTGATGATATTTCTATGTTGGGATTAAAAAAACACTATGAAAATGATACGGAGATGTGGGTAGATTTATTTAAAGCAGGAAATGATATAATTATAATAAGTAATTATAGCGCTGAGAAAATAAACAAACTTATTAGAACAATAGAAGATGCTGTGAAAAAGGGCATTATTAGTGAAAAAGATATTGACAATTCGGTAAGGAAAATTTTAAAAA
>CAZJBU010000044.1:0-2567 GCA_964544525.1 uncultured archaeon | reverse complement strand
TTATGGGAGAAATGCTTGTTGTACAATCTAAAGTAAGAGATTTTTTACAGAAAAAAGTAAAGGGTATGAGAGTATCTGGTGACTTTGCAGCAGCTCTTTCTAAAAAAGTAGAAGAACTGGTAATGGAAGCTGCAAAAAGGGCAAAAGCAAATGGAAGAAGCACTGTAAGACCTTATGATTTATAGTCTAATAGTCAATCTTTTTTCTTTTTTAAATTTTTTACTTTTTAATAGTTATGACAGGTATAGAATATGAAGATATCTTAAAAGAAGCAGATAAATTGATAGAGGATTATCTCTCCGGCAATAAAAGTCAAGAATTATATTCAAGAGCTCAAGAATTGGAAAAAGAAATGAAAGAAATTGCGCAAGAATATCAAAGTAGAGGAAAATATCCTCCTGTCAAGATAGCAAAAGCCTTGATCGATATAAGTAATATAACAAGAGAAGTAAGAGAAGATAGATAAAATTCTGGGCCGGCCCAGAATTTCAATTGATGTATTAAAATCATAAGAAGGTGGAAGAACTATTTTTCAGGGTGCAGGGAAGGATTTCCCGCTTTGAACTGGGGTCGCAGCCGCGTCAGGGCTGCATGCTACCACTACACCACCGGCCCAAGGCAAAGATATCCTTATTTTTTATTTTTTTGTAAAGCTTAAATTTATGTCAAAAAGGTTTGTTAGATGGGACTCATTTAAACTTAAGAGATTAGGAACTAAATGGAGGAGGCCTAGAGGAAGGCACAATAAACAAAGGTTGAGAAGAAAGAGAGAGAAACTTATTGAAAGAATTGAAGAAGGTAAAATAAAGCACAAATATATGGAAGCTTTAATAAATGCTGCTTATGGAAAATTGCCATGTATAGGAAGAAAGAAACCAAATGAAGAAAGAGGAAAAATAAATGGATTAATCCCTAAAAGAATATTTAATTTGAAAGACTTAGAAGGAATAGATAAAGAAAAAGAGGGAGTAATTATAGCAAGTCAAGTAGGAAAAAAGAAAAGAGAAATTATTTTGAAATATTGTCAAGAGAATGGAATAAAAGTTTTGAATTAAATTAATTTTTTTCTATGAAAACTCCTTGCACTATGCCATGTTGACCGGGCCTTGAAGTGACCTTAACCAGTCCTTTCTCTGTTTTTAAAATAGCTC
Source organism: uncultured archaeon (assembly GCA_964544525.1). Classification (GTDB taxonomy): domain Archaea; phylum Aenigmatarchaeota; class Aenigmatarchaeia; order QMZS01; family QMZS01; genus CAZCGS01. The sequence continues at coordinate 1,416 of CAZJBU010000044.1, read as the reverse complement.
CCTTCGTAATTATGTTAAATCTTGTGAATTGTCTATTTGCTGGATTGTGCTCAACACCCAAAATCTTTAATTTTTCACCATTGACAACCACATAGTTGGTAGATAACAACCTTAATTTATAATTTCCTCCTCTAACTCTAATTCTCTTTAATTTAGGCTCATCAATCTTAACTGGAATATAATCTCTCCCTCTCTCATACTTCTTTTTCTTTCTTGCTCTCTTCCTTATGCCTCCAGAAGGTTTTCTTTTAGATATAGAGTGCCACTGTGCCATAAATTAGTATTTAAAAAGTTTTTAAATTGTTTCTTCTTTCTTACTCGCTCTAGAAAGTTCTCTTGCTTTTTCCATAATATCTGGCAAAAATTCTTTCATAGTCTTTTCCAAAACTTTTACTTTTATTTCTAAACGAGATACCAAATCGGAAAGGTCTGCCAAATTTTTTTCCATATCTACTATTTTTGAGTTGAGTTCAGAATAGTTTTTTTCGATTATCTTCTTTAATTCTGATATTTTAAGATTTTCCTCCTTTATCTTAGCTGAGAATTCATCAAACCTAGTTGAAAAATCGTGAATTTTCTCCTCTACAACACCTTCAACTATTTCCTCTAATAAATCTAAAGTCGAAAATTCTTGAGATGGACCCATAGTCAAAGATGGAATAGCTAAAGGTCCTAATTTATCACCTCCTGATATCTTCTCTATTGTTGGAAGATTTATTTCTCTTTGGAAATCTGTTTGTTTATTTTCCTTTGGCTTTTCTTCGGAAATAGAACTTTCCCTTAACACTTGCAACATTGCCTTTTCTATCTCCTGAAAAGTGTATCCTTTGTTTTTTAGCTCTATAATTATATCTCTATCACTTTTGCCTTGACTTCTTAATTTTCTTACTTCTTCGACAGGAATCTCTCTTACAAAAGATTCTTCTTTTTCCTTCTTTCCAAAAGGCAAACTAAATTCTACCATACTTAATTTTAAATTCTTCTTTTATTTTATCTAATTCTCTTCTTAGCTCTCCCCAAGTAACAAACTCATGCTTTAAAGGAGATATAATATCTAAAAATTCTGCAAGTTCTTCAAGTTCTTTTTTCTTAGCAAACTTTTTGGATTGTTCTTCCAATCTTGAAATCCTTTCAGTTAGCTTAAATAGTTCTTCTTTTATATTGGTTGTCTGTTCTGAAAGTTTTTCTATTTTTTCATGCAGATTTTTCTCCAATTTTGATTTTGCATCCTCTAAACTATCAATTTTTAATTGTAAACTTTTTATTTTCTCATCAATGGCGTTTAACCTTTGAGTATGAGAATTCGCTCTTCTAACCAATTCTTGCAAAATAATTTGTAATTGCTCCTGTGACTGCACCATAAATATAGTTTAATTTTTATATAAAATTATGCACGAAACGGAAAGATATGAATTT
>CAZJBU010000043.1:0-5709 GCA_964544525.1 uncultured archaeon | reverse complement strand
GTAGAATTAAAAGAAGAAAAAGATTTATTCAGTAATACAATAAATAAGGAAAAAGGTTTTTTCAAAGGTCCTAAAATATTATAAAAGGTAACTAAATTTATGCAAGACATATTTAGCTATTTAGCAGAAAAATGTTATCCTTCCTTCGGAAAATATGCTAAAAAGATAGCTCCACACTTTTATCAATTAGATCCTTTGCTAAAAAAAGCTGAGATAAAATGCACATTAGAAGAATATTTATCTATAGCAATATTTATATGCATTTTAGACTTTATAATAGAAATTCCAATTCTAATATTTATATTCTCAATATTCTTTCCAATAACTTTGGCAATAATCTTTGGCATTTTATTCTCTGGAATTTTAACTATAGCAATATTCTTCCTATTTATAGCATATCCAGCAACAGTAATTAGCAATAAATCTTACAAAATAGAAACAGGGTTGCACTATTCTATAGCATATATGGCGGCTGTAGCGGCATCTGACGCTCCTCCTTCTCTAATATTCAAAACTATTTCTGAAATGAAAGATTATCCTGAATTGGCAAATGAAATGAAAAAGCTGGTAAGAGACATAGAGGTGTTTGGAATGGACTTGCTATCAGCTTTAAAAAGAGAAGCAGAAAGAACTCCGTCAAAGAAATTAAAAGAACTCTTGCTTAGTATAGAAACAATTGTAAGGAGTGGTGGTAGTCTATCTGAGTTTTTAAGAGCAAAGGCAAGAGATGCTACCTTAGAGTATAAAAGAAGAATCAGAGAATTTTCGTCTAATCTTTCAATGCTATCTGAAATTTATATAACCGCTGTAATAGTAGGTCCCATTTTCTTTACAGTACTAAGCTCTGTGATGGCTGGTATGGGAGGAGGTGGTTTCAACGCAGTAATACTTCAGTTTATGCTAATGTTCTTTATAATCCCTATAATATCCATAATCCTCGCATATTATATACATATAACAACACCATGAAGAGAAATACTTTGATAAAGCTGGGTTTAATTTCTTCTTCAATACTTATAGTAGGCATTATAATATCTCTTGCTTTATCCTCAACACCAATATTTTTTAACTCAATAGTCATTGCTATTTTATCTTTTGTTGTACCTGTTATTATACTAAAATATAAAGAATTTCTCACAATCAAAGAGTACGAACGTTATTTTCCTATATTTTTATCTGATATTGCAGAATCTAAAAAATCTGGGCTCTCATTTTCATTTGCTATAATGTCATGCAAAGGAAACTATGGAGCCTTTACTAAGGAAGTTAGAAAGATGCAAAAGCAATTAAGTTGGGGTGTTAGTGTTGAAGAGGTATTTTCACAACTAAAGGAGAGGGTAAAGGAAAGTTCTATTTTACCAAAAGCAATTTCTATAATCATAGAATGCTATAGGACTGGTGGTGATATAGAAAAGATCTTATCTTCAGTTATAGAAAATGTGTTAGCCACTTTAGAAGCACAGGCTTACAAAAAAAGTGTAGTTCACATGCACTTATTGGTGATGTACGGAGTATTCTTTATGTTCTTATTCCTTAGCATTGCAATTGTAAAGTTTATGCTGCCTTTCTTTTCTAGCTTTACAGGATTTACTTTTTCAATAGGAGAAACAGCACCAGCAAAAAATTTATCACCTTGCGCATCAGCAGAAGATGCCTTATCTTTAAGTATATGTGGTTTTTATAACATTATCGCAGAGATGTTCGGTTTTGGTGAACCTAACTCAATCGAAGCATATTATAAATCGCTATATACTCTTAGTTTACTGGTAGTAGGTGCCTGCTGTGGTATTATCGCAGGGCAAATATCTACCTCTAATTGGAGCGACAGTGCTAAACATGCTATCATATTAGTGCTAATAGCTCTTATATCCATTTCTATCTTAAGTGCTTTTGGAATATATTGATTATGAAAATAAAAGGACAGATAAACTGGGATTTTTTTGTTAGCGTATTTCTATTTTTCACTTTTTTTCTATACATCTTTTTTTCAATAAACGCAAATGTCAATATATTTAAAGAAGAACTTGTGAAAGAAAGAGAAAAAATAGAACTTCAGAATTTTATTGAAAAGTATCTATTACAAGAAGTTGTAGATGATGCATATTCAATCAATACATCAAAACTTATATGCAACTATAGCGTTCCATCAATAGAAATAAAATATCTTAATAACTCGGTTGTATTTTCCTGCGGTAAGAAAAACTTTTCTAAAGTATCTGATTGTAGATATGGCACAATAGATAATAATATAGTCTCTATAAAAATTTATGAATAAAAAAGGTTTCATCAGAGTGGTAGAGCTAATCATATTTGTGTCTCTACTATTCGGATTTTTAATACCAAACATTGTAAACATAGGAACTAAAGAAAGTTCAAATGTTTATCTATCTCCTTTATGCTACAGTATATTGTATTCTCTCGATAAGAGTAAAGAAATAGAAAATCTCTTTGGAGAATATTTTTATAAAGGTTTTGTACCAAATTGGCAGAACAATACTAAATTAAAAGAAGTTTTAGATAAAATAGTTGGATACTCAAGAGAATACGAGCTTGGTATAGAAGGTATAGCAAAAAAAGAGCTAAAAATTGCTTGTTTAGACTGCCCCTACGAACAGAAAGAATTCCTAAGAAGATATATAGGTACTCCTTCCTTCCCAATAAATGAATTTGGCATATTTAACTATTCCGTAAATGATATTCAGAATTGGAGCGACAGCGATGTAATAATATTTATTGAAAAAAATTTGAGTAAATATAAAGATAAAATAAGCTCTTTTCTAAGCAAAGGAAAAGGCTTAGTGATATTAAGCAACTCAAGTTCAATAGATGAATACTCAAAAACATTGCTTAATATTACTTATAATAAAAATGAAACTATTAATTCAAAATTTTTGTTTGAAGAAGAAGATATAGGATACAGCATAGGCAAGAGATTTGTAAACACATGGATTAGAGTATACGAAGGAGACTTTTATATCCATGGAAACCACCATAATCTAAATGTTATAAATACCACCTATGTGAACATTTCTGAATGTTCCCCTTCTATATTAAAACAAAGAGATACCTGCCTTTCTTCAGATAACTTTTCTGTAATCACATTAGATAAAGTAGATCCTCTAACCGCTGGCGAACACCCTAACTGGGCAGATATATCTCTAAAAAGAAATTCTACAAATTTCTTGAAATATGAATTTATTGTAAATTTAGATTCAAAAGTGAAGAGCCAGAATTGTATTGTTAAGGATAGTAACAATTACTGCCTAGCTATTGCTAGAATACTAAAAAACAACTCAAAAGTATTCTGGATGCCAAATATATTGGAAAAGGATAAAGTTGACATTCTCTCCTTATTTAAGGCAGGATTAATCTGGAGCTCTGAAAGTAAATATTTTGTATTTCATAAGGATATTCCCGAAAATCACATATCTTGCTCATACATAACCAGAATAAAGGACTTTCCAATTGCAATATATTTATATCTTTGGAATATACTGTAAATATGGAAGAAGAAGACAGAATTAGATTACCAAAAGGAAATGAAGTTATTGGAATTGTTGAGGAAAAATTAGGAGGAGCAAGATTTAGAGTATTATGTCAAGATGATTTAGTAAGACTATGCAGAGTTCCTGGAAGATTAAAAAGAAGTATGTGGATAGACTTAAATAATATTGTTATTGTTGAACCATGGGAACTACAACCTAAAGAGAGAGGAGATATTGTATATAAATACTCTCAACCAGAGATAGAAATTTTAAGAAAAAAAGGAATAATTAAATTTTGATTATGAGATTGGCTATTTTATACGCTATGGTCCTTGTGATAATTCTTTTGTCAGGATGTACCTATTTTCCTTTTTGGGAAGAAAAAAAAGAAAAGCAAAACTTACTGCCCATTATTAATGCACACTCAGACTTGCAAGAGGTAAAATCCAACGAAGGTGTATGGGTTTACATAGATATAGAAAACCCTAATCCCACAACACCAGGAATGGAAAAAGAATATACATATAAAATAGATTGTAATTTAAAATCGCCTGGATTGTTTAAAGTAGAGGAAGAAGAAAAAGGAGAAAATATTCTAAAGCCAAAAGAAAAAACGACCTATTCATATTTCTTAATTGCACCTGAGGTTTCTGTAAAAACACCTTCAAAAGTAATATTTGAAATTTCTTTTGAAAAGACTTCGCACTTTTATTTCTCTACAGTATTTGTTAATGAAGACTATAAAAAACAATTGGAAATTGCAGGTAAAAAAATACCAAGAGGGCAAAGATATTTCAGCTTTTCTGACAACCTTGTGAATTTAGATATTGAATTAAATAAAGATTATTACACTGCTAGTAAAGATAAAGTTTATGGTAACATAAAATATAACTCGCCATTTGAAGATATTGAGATAAAAAATATAGCCATATATTACTTCGATAAATATGGAAATCGAAATAAAATAGAAGTAAAAGATAGTTGTGACAATATTACTAAAACATGCTCATTTGCCTTGCCTACAATAGAAACTACAACTTCATTCGAAAAGAAGTATGAAATAGAGATAAATTATGTTGTGAAAAAGACAGTATCTTTAGATTTCTGGATTTCTGAAGAAAAGGCATATGCCCCTGCTGTACCTACTTTACCAACTTACTTTGAATTCGAGCCTGAAAAGAGAATTTTTGTGTTAGCTGAAATGCCTAAAACTTCTGAAGAAATGTTTAAAGGAAAATATAATCCCAAGATTTTGGTAAAAAGAACTTCTGCAATATATCTTCTTGGAATTGCAGAAGTAAGTATAAAAGATGATGGAAAATACTCTCTATTTAGCTGCTATGAGAGTAAAGAGTACATTAAATGCAATAGACAGGCTTATGGTTTCGATATAAAATATGTGGACAGAAACACTTTAGAAAATAAAGTAGGATGGAATTGCAAAGAATTTATTAGAAATACTGTAGAATACATTGAAGGTAAAATATCTCCTGCTCCATATCCCTGCTCTTGGGATGACTGTAGCGCTTATGCATACATTTTTGATGTACAAGATATATGCAAAGATAACTTAGAGTATCCATATAGTCTGAGCAAAGAAGAAGTAGATAGTTATATAACCGAATGGCACCTATCAGAAGGATGCGAGAAATGGGATGGTTCTACCTGTAACAACTATAAATCTACTCTAAAGCTTTATACAGATGGTAAAAATAGCATTTGGTGTCTAGAAATAGATGGAATATCATTTCAAGTTGATTACACTTACTTTGAAAATATGATAAGTCAATATTCTCCTGACAAAATTGAAAATAAAGAAGAAAAAGCATGTAATGGAGAAACAAAAAAATGGACTATCAACTACTACAATATATACTTTGAAAGAATAAATGTAAATAAGTTTGGTGATAGTGATAGATATTATCTAAAATTTGAAAAAAATATTGGAGGTACTACCTGGATAATTCCGTACAACTCTATAGAGATAAATGAATATTATAGGAAAAATATAAAGGGCGAAATCAGTTATGTAATATGGCCTAAGAATGGCATTGATCTTTCAGCTGATAAATTATGGATTTTAACCTTTGCTTTTAATAATGCGATAAATTGGCTAAACAACTTAACAGTTATAGAAATTCCAAAGGACATTTTAATTAGCGAATAACAAAAATTGCGCCCGGGGGAGGATTTTCATATAAGAAGGTGCAGGAACGTAGTTCCG
>CAZJBU010000042.1:0-5807 GCA_964544525.1 uncultured archaeon | reverse complement strand
TCTTTAAAGAGTTTAAAGATATGGAAGTAGGTTTGACAATAAATAGTTTCGATGGTAAACTGAAAAAAGAGATAGAACCTTTTTCTCCAAATAATGAAAAGAGAATAGAGGCTCTAAAGATTCTTTATGAAGAAGGCATTAAAAATTATGCTTTTATTTCTCCAATAATTCCAAATTTGATTGATGTTGGAGAATTGATTAGAGAAATAAAAAGTTTTGTAAATTTTTACTGGCTTGAGTTTTTGAATTTAAAAGCAAGTGGTAAAGAGTTTAAGGAATGGTTAAGGCAGAATTATCCTGAAAGCTATGAGATAATTTTTGATAAAACCAAATTTAGAAGATATGTAAGAGAAATAGTAAATACTATAAAAAAAAGCGACATCTCGGTTAAAGGCATTTGCATTCATTATCCGGAACTTGTTATTAATAAAAACTTTTGGTGATTAACTAAATTTATGACCTATGAGAGAGAAAAAAAGGAAAAAGAATTTGAAATTGACAAGGAGAACAATTTCTCCGAATGGTTTCTTGAGGTTTTAGACAAAGCGGAGCTAGTGGATGATAGATACAATGTTAAGGGCTTCTATATTTTGAGGCCTTGGTTGATGGATATGGTAGATAGAATATACAATATTTGGGAAAAGGAATTAAAAGATAGAGGACATAAGAAAGTTTTATTCCCAGTGGTTATACCTGAAGAGAATTTTGAGAAAGAGAAGGAGCATGTAGAAGGTTTTAAACCAGAAGTGTTTTGGGTTACTGAAGCAGGAGATAACAAATTGGAAAGGAGACTTGCTTTAAGACCAACTTCAGAAACAGCATTCTATTCTATGTATCCTCTTTGGATAAGAAGTTATAAGGATTTACCTCTAAAATTGTTCCAATCTTGCTCTGTTTTTAGATATGAAACAAAAGCAACAAAACCTTTGATAAGGTTGAGGGAGTTCCTGTGGATAGAGGCACATGATGCATTTGCAACTGAAGAAGAGGCACTATCACAAGTAAGAGAAGATATGGAAATAACAAAGAAAGTGTATTCCTATTTGGGAATACCTTTTTTATTCTTTAGAAGACCTTATTGGGATAAATTTAAGGGTGCTGTCTTTACCTTTGCTGCAGATACCTTGCTACCAGATGGTAAAAGATTGCAATTACCTTCCACGCATTATCTAGGTCAAAATTTTGCTAAAGCATTTAATATCAAATTTACTGACAAAGATGAAAAAGAAAAATATGTCCATCAGACTTGCTATGGACCTCCTATTTCCAGGACATGTGCAGCTATAATCTCTCTTTTTGGAGATAACAAAGGATTAAGACTCCCTTTCGAAATTGCTCCTTTGCAGGTTATCATAGTACCTATTCCTAAAAAAGAGAGGGAAAAAGAAATTATGAAATTCTGCAAGGAAATAAAGGAAAGATTGGAAGAAAAGTTTAGAGTGAGCATAGACGAAACAGATAAAACGCCGGGAGAGAAATTCAATATTTGGGAATTAAAAGGAGTTCCTATTAGGCTAGAGATTGGAGAGAAAGAATTGGAGACCAAAGAAATTACTTTGGCAAGAAGAGATACAAGAGAGAGAATAAAGGTAAAGCTTGAAGATTTGGAGAAAGAGATTGAGGAAATAGGAAAGGACATATCTAATAACCTAAAGAAAGAGGCAGAGGAATGGTTCAAGAGTAGAATTTTTGAAGCAGAAAATCTAGATGAAGTAAAAGAGAAAGTCAGAAAAGGTTTTGTCAAAATTCCATTTTGCTCTATAGGTAAAGATGGAGAGGAATGCGGAGAAAAGATAAAAGAGATCTGCGATATTGCAGGTTCCTTATATCCTGAAGAAGAGAAGCCTGAAGGTAAAAAGTGCATTGTCTGCGGAAGAGAAGCTAAAGTTTGGGTATATGCTTGTAAGAGTTATTAAATCAATAAATATTCTCTCAGAATGTCAAGATGATCTAGAATAAGTCTTGTTATGAGGAATTTCTCTTTTACAATCTTTTTGCCGTTTTTGCCTATTTTCATTGCTAATTCAGGGTTTTGCAAAATTTCTGTAATCTTATCTGCAAATTTTTCTATATCGGAAGGTTCTATTAAAAATCCATTTATTCTATCTTTTATTTGAGTAGAAATGCCTCCCACATTTGATGCCACAACTGGCTTTTCCTTCCATAAGGCTTCTGTTACAGCTAACCCAAATCCTTCTCTTATAGACTTTTGAACTATTACAGCTGAGCTTCGTTGAAGACTATTTACTAGAATATGATTTTCTGAGGTAATTAATATGATATTTCCGTTTCTTACTAAATTCTTAGCTTTTAGCATTACCTTATTGAAAATCCTTTGAGATTCAGGGTCATCGGTTGCTTGACTTCCACATAAAACCAATCTACAATCTACATCCTTTCTAACAATTTCGAATATGTCTATAAGTCCTAAGGGATCTTTCCATTTATCAAATCTTGCTACCTGAGTTATGAGTGGTTTATCTGTTTTTATTCCATACTTTTTAAGGTATTTTGAGATAACATTTTTTGGAATTTCTTTATTTTTTGGGCTTAAAGGGTCAATAGCAGGATAAACAATTTTTTGCTTTACTGGTAAATTTTTTATTTTGTATTTTTCATTAGACAGAATTATTAGATCATATTTTATCATATATTCTTTTAGGAAATCTAGAATTTCTAGATTTGGGTTAGAGAGATCTACATGACAGCGCCATATCCAAGGTTGCTTTTTTTCATAAAATTTTATTAAAGGTAATGGCTGAGGATCATGAATTATAACTGCATCATGCTTTATATGGGTGTATGTAGAAAATATTTCATTAATTTTTTCGTATATTTGCTTTTTTATTCTTGTAAGATGGATTTTATCTCCTTGTAATGCATTATGAAGTTTTTTGGTTATTGTAAAGAAATCTGGAGTTCCATGAAGTATTCTCCAACCTACGTCAATCCCTATAGAATTCATTAAAGGAACTAGACTATTTAGTATTTCAGCTACTCCACCACCCTGATAAGTTGAATTGATATGCAAGATATGCTTTCCACGAATATCTTTTGCCTTTTCATATATGCTTTCTATAACTTCGTTCCCTACAATTTCTCTGTAATTCTCGATTTTATGTTTCATACTTTTCTATAATTTTAATATTCAAAAAGTTTTATTAAAATTTGCTTTTTCTAACAAATTTAGACCAAAACTTGTACCCAAATCCAATGAATATAGGCATCCATAGAGATAGCAATCTATCTAATAATACAAAAGATACTGCAATTTCTCTACTTACACCAAAGAGAAGCAACACAGATATGAGTCCTCCTTCCATAATACCTAGACCTCCTGGCAACCAAGGAACCATGCCAATTATAGTGTAAGCAATCCATATTAGAGCAACCAATTCAAATGATACTTGCATATTTAATGCTAAAAGCACTAGCATTATTCTTGCCAATTCTAAGAACTTAGACAAAAAGGTCAAAGATAGAGTTTTAAATAATAACTTTTTATCTTTGATCATTTTGTGAAAACTTCTCGAAAATGTGTTAGAAACATCTCTTGCGAGTTCTTTTCTTAAAAACTTCTTTAAGATATTTTCTATCTTTGAAGATGATAATAATATCTTTAAAGCAAAAATAAAGCACAGAGATACAAAGCCAATAGATATCAATCCAGGATAAAGCAAAGATGTAGGTAATAATCTCTTTGTCGACATAAGAACTATTAGCAGCATAAGTGTAATGTATAAGCCTAAAACCTCTGATAAACTTTCTATAGCAATGAAAGAAGCTGCTTTAGCATGCTTTATTTTCATTCTGCTCAAATAGATTATCTTTAGAGGCTCTCCTCCTATCTTAAGAATAGGTGTAAGCATATTTATAGCATTTGCATATATCGATATTCTAAATATCTTCCAAAATTCTTTCTTTGGTTTTACTATAATCTGCAATCTTTTTACAAACAACAGTATTATGCCTATTTCAATGAGAAAAGCAGCTAAAAAGAGATTTATATCTGTTGTGCTGAGAATTCTAATTACTTTTAGAGGATCTGACAGATATACTATTAAGAAGACTAGCAACAAACCCAATAAAAATCCGATTGCAGATAATTTCCTTTTCATGTTTTACTTTTGAGTCTGCCCTGAGAATATAGCCTTAGTAACTCTTTTATTATTTAGCATATCTAGGAAACTTATTTCGACATACCCTTTGTATCTAGATTGAGTATTATTAACGCTACATACAATCTCTGTGATTTTTCCAGGTTCTATATTGGAAGGAAGACAAGATACAATTTTACCGTTGAAATATACTGAATAATTCTCTATACTATGCACAAATTTTTCATCAGTAGATATTTTTATAATCAATTTGCTTGAGTTTGCAAAACTAGTACCTCCAACACAACTAAAATAGGTGTTATAACTTTCAAAGTAGCAAATGTTTGGAGAGGAAGGTGAAGAAAAGAAATAATACCACAAAATTGCGATACATATGGCGATAATACCTATTGCAAATCCGTAAGTAAATAATCTTTCTAACGCAACCTGACCTTGTTTTTTCATATCTTAATTATTTTTTAAAAATTAAATTATGAGAAAAGCTTCTTTGTTGCTAATAATATTCATCTTAAGTTTAATCATAGCCCCTTCTTTTTGTTGGTATAATACTTCTTTTAAATATAGGCAAGAGGTTATAGTAAATTCTTCAAAAAATCTCAGTAATTACCAAGTTCTTTTAGAGCTTAACGAAAGCAATGTAAATTCTAGCTTTAACTGGAGTAATAAAGGCTTGCTATTTACAAGGTTGGTCAATAACACAGAAGAAAAAATCAATTATTGGATAGAAAGTTGGAATGCAAGTAATAAAGAGGCAAAAGTTTGGATAGGAAAATTTAATTTAACAAAAGGAAAAAATTATTTTTGGATGTACTATGGTAATCCAAATGCTACAGATGAAAGTAATTACAGTGTGGTGATGGAGGAACCTTTTTCTGTAAAATTATGGGAGAATAAAAATATAACAGGAAGATATTTGTGTTATAATTCTAGATACAATTTATTGTACACATTTAACACCTCTTCCAAGAAAGTCTATATATTTAATAGTAAAGGTAAACTTATAAACATCTCTATTTTACCTTATATTGTTACAAATTGTGATATTGACAAGGAAGGATTTGTGGTGGTGTTAGGTAGAATACCCAACTCAAAAACAAAATATATAGAAAAAAGAAATCCTTTTAATTTTTCATTAATTTGGAATCATTCAGAATATTTAGACTATATGGATCAAGAAACTTACTTTTGTGGTATGTATATTTTACCAAATAATACTTATCTCGTAGGGGGAAGTACTATATGCAATTTCCAAACAAGCTATCTTATATTAGCTATTAACGGATCTAATGGTCAAGTTATATTTCGTAAATGTTATGAAAAAATACATCCTAACGATGCTATTGTATTAGACATAACTCCTACTAAGAATGGATACTTATTATATGGAAGAAGGAAAGCACAAAATGACTATCAAGAGCAAATATTATATTTATATCACAATTTTTCTCAAAAAAAGACTTTTTCATTTAGTAATTCTAAGGGCTGGTTTTTGGATGAAGGGATTTATTCAAATTGTGTTTATGATTATGCTGAAGACGCTGTATATTGTGTGTGGCATGATATTATTGTTAAATTTAAAAACGAAAATGTTACATGGCATAAAAAATATACGAGTGGGAATGTATATGCTTCCAAATTATTATTCATAAAAGATCAACTGTATTTATTTCATAGATATTCTACAAACAG
>CAZJBU010000041.1:2734-5862 GCA_964544525.1 uncultured archaeon | reverse complement strand
ACAAGACATGCGATAATAGATGCATAGGTTTATCTTACCTGAATTACAATGCTCCAGGAAACGATTGCTCAAATCCTAATGGCGAATATGTAAAAATAAAAAACTTTTGCAATTGGGATTGCAACTTAACAAACTGGACGATCAAGGATAAAGCCAACAATACCTTTGTTTTTCCCAAGTTTATTTTGGGGGCTGAAGAAAGCGTAATCATCTACTCCGGCTGCGGTGAAAATGGCGAAGGTAAGCTATACTGGTGCCCTAACAAAAAATGTAAAGCTATCTGGGACAACAAGGGAGATATCCTTTATCTACTCAACTCTAAAGGAGAAATGGTACTAAAATATAGTTATTCTAGTTAATCACATACTCTCTAAGATTTACTAAAACATCTAATTTATCTCTTAACATTTCCGGAAGAAGATCTCTATATTGCATAGACATCTCTATTAAAGACGAATATGTATCCAAACCCTTCTTTTCTCCATATTTTGTTGCTTCTCCTCTTAAATCAACTCCCTCCTCTGAAAGAACATCTACGGCTTCATCTAAATATCTCCATAGTAAAAATGAAAAGAGATCGCCCAACTTTTCTTTTGGGACAGTGCCCTCTCTTATGAGATTTAAAAAAGATCTAATTCTTCTATCAGATTCTTGACAAGCACGCAATTTGCTATTTATTTGATAGTTTTGTAGCTCAGGATCTCCAAGATAATTGTAAAGAAGTTCCTTTGATCCTGCTTTTTCTACCAATATACTTACATCACCTTCTGAAATAACTTTTTCAAACCAATTAACAATATTGCTTTCCATCTCAACACTTTTTCTCAACTCATTTATTTTCTCGAGCTCTTCTAACAGCCAATGCTTTATATCTTCCTTTAAATCAGAAGGTAAAGCAACCCTTTCCATGAACAAATTAAAAATGTTACTCTATATAAATAGTTATAATTTTATTCGACAATTGCTTAATTAGTTATACCTTAAATCAGAAACAAAACAAAACCTACACTCAAAAAAATAACACTTCCCAAAATTCCTCCCAACTTAGCAAAACCCTTTATCCTTTTTCTTCCTACTTTCAATTCATATACTACTAACTGCTGACTCAAACCACGTAAAAACTATCCTTTTACCTCTGCCTCTCTTCCTATCAAATGCCTTACTTTTCTTATTCCAAAAAGTAAATTTCCTAAAATAGGCAACCAACTCTCATAGTTTATATATATCAAACCTGTAGAATCTTCAAATAGCATATCTTCAGAAAAAATAAGTCCAGGTATTCCTCTACCTACTATTTTCCCATTAAGAGAAACACACTTTCCACGGACAGGAGAAGCATACAAATCACTCATAAGCTCTAAAATTGAAGAGGGCTTCTCTTTGCAAGAAGGATACTTATATAAAGTCAGAATAAGAGTAGAGAATCCAAGTAAAAGAAAGAATCCTCCCAAAATACCTAAAGAAAAAGACAATCTACCACCATACACCAAGTAACCTACAATAGGTATATATATAAAAGTTGCGATAAAAGGAAAGGATAGTACTGCGAGATCTTTTATAAAATTTTTATATAACACTTGTTTATTTATCTTGTATTTTGTTTCAAAGCTTCCAAAATCAAACAAAGGCTTTTTTGAAAGAGAGCACAATCTTCTTATTCTTTTCCCTGTCAATGGATGAGTTGAAGATAACTCAGAAATATATGCCCACGGATTATATATATCAAACAATAAAGCTTTTACCAAAGGCTTAAAATCATTCAACCTCTCGCAATTATAATATACCATTCCTATTGACTTTGCTGATTTAAAATTCATAATGCCTATAAATTTTGTTGATTCTATCAATCTTACATTATCCGGATTAGCTAAAATACCATACGCTATCTTTATTAAAGCTGAAGATAAATGATTTGGATCCGTATTTTTTGCAGAAAATTCATCAGCATAGTATTCCCTTACTCTACTCAAATACAATAGAATATACTGTCCCACCAGATAAAACACATAAGAAATGATGCCGATTAGTATTATGTATATATCCGCTCTCTCTCCTTTTTTAGTCCTTGCACCTTCCTTTGATACACTTCTCGAAATAACAAAAAGCTCATAAAGAAGTTGTAAAATAACAGAAGCAACAGTCATTACTATAAAGTCTCTATTTTTTATATGTCCTAGTTCATGAGCATATACTGCCGAGATTTCATTTTCATCTAGATATTCAAAAATACCTTCAGTAACAATTATTCTAGCATTCCATCTCCCCGATCCATAAGTAAATGCGTTTGGATTTTTATCAGGAATTATTCCTAACTTTGGTATCCTGAATTTATATTTGTTACATATTTTTTCTATAGTCTTTGCTGCCTTGGGCGACTTGTCTCTCAATTCTGAAATGCTTATCCATCTTACCTTATAGAAAACTCTATATATAAAATCAGATATTTTAGGTCCAATAAGCCACATTACGAAATTAATTCCTATAGTTAACCCTAAAAGAACATAAATATTTATAAATCCAACAACATAACTAAGAGCAAGTAAAATTGAAAATAGCATTCCTGCAAGCAATGCCAAAGTGAATAGAGAGGCAATTGCCAGCCGCATAAAGGCTATTTTTTAAAAATTATAAAAAACTATTGAATTGCCTTTGCGATTTTTACAAATAAATCATAAACTTCCTTTGTTTTGTTTTCGACAAGGTCTTTATCGAATACTATGTCTAAAGCATAGTATGTTTTTCCTTTGTGTTCGAATATATATATATCATAGCTTTTGATTAAATCTTCTCTTGACTTTAGCCATGATGGTTTAAATTTCCTTATTAGCGGAGTTATTCCTGGATTTTTTATTCTATTGTTTTTTAGCTTCTTTTTTAAATCTAAAGAAGCATATTTTTGGTACTTTGGAGATAGTGAATAGAAAAGAGTGGAGAAAAGATAACAGTTGCCATGTCCATATAGCCTCTCCATTCCTTTAATCTCTTCATAGATGAACCCTGACTCAAAAACACCTCCAGAGAGAAAGGTAATGCTAGAAATTATTTTTTTGGAAAATATCTTTGGTATATATAATATAAAAATATTTTCAAGCTCAGAAGTACGTAATGATAAACCGCCATTCACCAAC
>CAZJBU010000041.1:0-2724 GCA_964544525.1 uncultured archaeon | reverse complement strand
TTCACCAACTTTGCTCGGATAAATAGTTCTTTTGGAAGAAAGAAATATTTTCTTCTAACCAAGATCGTAAATAACAAAAAGAAAGCTATAACAACTAAAAATATATATAAAAAAAATTCATACAAATATATGCTTTTTAGAGCAATCCTATACATCAAATAAACAAAGCATATTATTATTGCAATAAAGAAAAATGTATTTGAAATAATCTTTTCTCTATGCTTTAAGTATTTAGACGTATTTCTTATTTTCTTAATTATACCTACAGCATCTGCAAATCTAACTTCCATACTTTTATTCACCTTTTATAACTTAAAATACAACTTTCATTTGCATATAACAAGAAACCCTTTCCAGGAATAATACCATTTGTAGCATTCCATGCTTCTTTTCTCTCATTAAAAGAAAACACATCAGACATAATACCCTTAGATTCAGCTTCAGAAAAATTATAAACTTCGCCAGAGCAATTGAATTCAAATCTGCTTGTATTATAGTCTATTGGTAGTGGGAGAGATATAAAGTTCCATCCTTTTTTTATAGTTAATTTTGTTTCATTTCTCTCAAATCCCTCTAAATACCAAGTCTGATTTTTACAAGAATAGACAAAATAACTTTTTGTATAATTGATATTCTCATCACCTTTGAGTATTCTATAGCTATTGTTTCCATTCCACTCTATTAAAACTTTGCTTGTACAATTAGGCAATAGCGCCAATAAATCCTCTGCCTTTCTTATCCCAATATCAAAAGGTAAAGAAATCAAATTCCATCCTTTCTTCAATACTTTAGGAAATACAAACACTCTTATGCTTACATTTTCTATTCCAATTGAAGAATTTATAATCAATTTTCCCTCATAGACATTTAATCTGTCGTAGTTCAAAGTAATATTATCTTTTAATTTCAAAGAAATATTTACCATTTTATTCTCACATTTTGACAAATTAAAGGTTTTTAAGGATATATTTATATCCAAGCTATTACTTATAGCGTTTAAACTTATATTACCTAAATCTTCTTCACACCCGATCTCAGCAAAAGTCATTGACAATGTTTTTAATTCATTCGGTTTAATAAAACTCTCCAAAATAAATGGAGAAAAGGCCAAAATTGCTGGTCGTTTTGGAATTTCTATAACATATAACTCTGCTTTAGCTTCTTTATCTTTAATATAGGCAAGCTTTATTCTTAAAATACAATTGTTGAATTTAGCAGGAATTTCAACAATTTCTGTTAAGTTTTCTCTTCCACTGTAACTAGCATTTCCTATATTTATTTCGTCCTTACCAGAAGAATAATTATAGCCCACATGTTTTCCATTGCAATATACATGCAAATCAGCATTTATTGCTGGTGTATTTACAAGAAGGAATTTTACTTTGCTTAAATTCTTATGGAAAGTGTAGAAAAATTCATACTCTGTTAGATTCCTTGAGAATTTCATTTCAGCAAGTTTAGTAATATTAGGCAAATATGTTATATTAAACTCTTTTTGGTTATCATCAGGGTCCAAAAGTATAGGAAACAAATAACTATGCCAAGTAGACTTTATAGCTTTTTTTACAATCTTTCCTGTAATTCCTAACCTCTTTTCTAAAATTTCTAGACTTGCCTTAGGTATTACAAAGACAAATTCTTGTTTTATATCTACTATTTTCGGACCTAACATCAAAACAAAAGTTACTGGCTTTGGAGAAAGTAAAGTATTAAAGTTAAAATTGGTCATTATCGGAACATTTATATATTTTGTCTGGTTGTAAGATATGTTAATTTTTGGTGACTCTGATATAGAAGAAGAAACTGAAAATAACTTTGCTGAGATGTTGAATGAAGTATTGCTATATACTGTAAGGTTTACATTCTTTTCAGCAAACAATTTTATAATAGAATCTTCTGGCTTATCAGCAAGAAGTACCTTTCTTCCCATTACTTCTAGGTCAGGAGTTATATTAATTTCTGTAATTTTTCCAGATATGTTTTTAATGTCTTCTGATTTCCATTCATTTAAAAAATCTAGATTATCTTTAAAGAAGTTGTAATCTTCTTCTAAACTGTTTGGCCACTCTATTAGGGCGTTTGTGAATGTAACTGTCATTGCTGATAGTGTTGACAGTTCTACTGTCTTCGCTACTGTAGCTCCTACTCTACAAACCACAAGACCTACTATACCTATAATTTTTAAAGATCCGTCGCCATATTTAACAAGTAAAAGAGATAAAATATTTCCCCCAGAAAATAATATCTCTGCTGTCCCAGCAACATCCTTCACTCTTTTCAACCCAAAATAACTATCGTTGTACTCTTTCTCTTTCAAAACATTCCTTAAATTCTGTTTTGGAGTAACAACATAGCCGTAAGGTAAAAAGGATTTTCCCTCTATTTGCTTTTTCTCTTGTTCTACAATTTTGCCTAATTCTAGAATATCATTTTCAGATAAGTTTATAGAAAAATTTATTTTTTCATATTTCATTTTATTTCTCCAATTTACATAACAAACACTGTCTTTAAGTTTATTAGGCAACTCTTTCCCTTTAGGCAATAGCAAAAAGCATTTCGTATTATCATAATTTCTTTTAGCCCAGGTTTTCACAAGCAAAACTATTGACTTTTCTGCCAACACACCCTTCGTATCTTCTATACAGTAGACATAAGAAGGTATGCTCCCTGTAACTACTTTCACCAAACAACTAATCAACGAAAGAAAAGAATCCCAAAATTCTT
>CAZJBU010000040.1:0-5907 GCA_964544525.1 uncultured archaeon | reverse complement strand
CTTACCTAAAAATAAACTCACCTAAACCAAATTCCTACCTAAATACAAAAACCATAGCTATAAACCTAACCTCTCTAGATACAAACTACAATTATACCCTAATCAAAATAACCCAAGGAACCTCTATAATAAATCAAACTTCCACCACCCAAAAAGGAACCTTTATAATAAACCTTTCAGTAACCCAAGATGGAAAATACAACCTAACAGCAATTTCCTATGACAAAGCCCTAAACACCAACCAAACAACCATCCCTATAACCATAGACACCACCCCTCCTTCTTTTAGCAAGATTGTTGTTAGGGTAAATGGCAAAGTGGTTTGGTCAGGGTAGATAGTTAATTCTTGAATTTTTATCTAATTTTTTAATCAAACTGAGAGGGATAAGGTTAGAAGTTGATCCGGTTTTAAGATAAGCTTTTTTTTGAATCCTTTTAGTTGCTCTCTTCCTTTTCTTTTTCCTCCAATCTCTATAAAAGCATCAACAGGTTTGCTGATGTAATAGTCTGGAGATTGGTCTTATTTTCGACTATTTTTGATGAAATTTAGTCGATTTTTCGACTACTCAGAAAAGAGAAAAAACAATTCTGACTGTTGTTTATCATAGTCATAGACACCACCCCTCCTTCCTTTGACAGAATTGTTGTTAGAGAAGTTTAAATCTTTTTTGATGAAATAACAATTATGCAGTACGATTTGATTATTGTAGGTGCAGGACCTGCTGGTTTAACAGCATCTATATATGGTGCAAGATTTGGACTAAAAGTTTTAGTTATAGGCGAGGAAATAGGAGGTTTGGTTAATATATGTGGAGAAATAGGGAATTACCCAGGATTTACTAAGATAGATGGTGTTGAGTTATCTAAGAAATTCTATGAACATGCTTTGAGCTATAATGTAGAAATTATTCAAGGTACTGTTGATAATATTAGGAGGGAAAATACTTTCTTTATTGTTGAAACATCAATAGGAAACTTTGAAACAAAAGCGGTTATCATTGCAACAGGATCAAGAAAGAGAAAACTTGGTATAGAAGGTGAAAAAGAATTCGCTGGCAAGGGAGTTTGTTATTGTACTGTTTGCGATGCTCCTCTAACAAAAGGCAAAATTGTAGGTGTAGTAGGTTGTGGAAATTCAGCTGCTGAGAGTGCATTACTCTTATCCAAACATGCGGAAAAAGTCTACTTATTCTGTAAATATCCAGAGTTAAAATGCGAGCAAATATTAAAAGAAAAAATAGAAACCAATGATAAAATAGAAATTATTTATAATGCAAATATAAAGAGAATATTTGGCAAGGAAAAAATGGAAGGTGCTATATTTGATATAGGTAGCGAAGAAAAAGAAATCAAAATGGATTTTCTGTTTGTTGAAATTGGAATAGAACCATCAATAGAACTTGCAAATAAATTAGGATTAGAAATGGAAGGATCATTAATAAAGGTAGATGATAAGATGAGAACCTCTAAGGAAGGAATATTTGCTGCAGGAGATATAACTACAGGATCAGCAAAATTTAGGCAGATAATTACTGCGTGTGCGGAGGGAGCAATAGCGGCGAAAGGTGCTTATGAATATATAAGAGATTTAAAGGTTTAGTATAAAGCTACTTCAATCTAACAACATCTAAATTTCTGGGTGCATATGTTTCGGATCTAAAATATCTAGAAATTGCATCCCTTAAACTTAAACATTTATTTTCTTCTCCATGCACAACCATAACTGTTTTTGGAGTAGTTCTTAAGTGCTTTATATAGCTTAGTAATTGTTTTCTATCGCTATGACCGGAGAGGCCTTGAATGGAATATACTTTCAAGTTTATATCTATAGGTTCGTTACCAATTTCAATTCTTCTATCTCCTTTTTGAATTTGATATCCAGGCGTTCCATATGCTTGATAACCAACAAATATAAGTGCATTTTTTTCATCATGTGCTAGACTTTTTAGATATTCTAAAACAGGCCCTCCCTGAAGCATACCGGAAGTTGTGAGTACAATATAAGGTTCATTCTCCTCTAAAACCTTTTCTCTTTCTCTTTTTGATCCTACTTGTTTGAAAATCTCGCAAAGAAAAGGATTGTCTTTTTGGTTCATTATTCTATGGAAAATTTCTCTAGAAAGATAATTGCAGTATGTGCTATGTATTGCAGTAGCGTCCCATATCATACCATCTATGTATACAATAGGATTATCTAACTCTTCTTTATATTTTTCAAGTATAAGCATTATTTCTTGTGCTCTTCCTACTCCAAAAGAAGGTATTATAACTTTACCCTTTTTTGATAAAGTTTCTTTAATGATCCTAATTAATTCTGCTTCTGATTCTTCTAATGAGGGCATTATGTCTTCTCTTCCTCCATATGTACTTTCTATTATTAAGCTATCTACCCTTGCAAACCTAGTATAAGCAGGATTAAGGAGGTTAGTCTTACTATATTTTAGATCGCCAGTATATACAAGGTTATGGTCTTTATGTCCAAAATGGAAATGTACTATAGAACTTCCTAAAATATGGCCTGCATTTTCAAAAGTAATTCTTACATCATTTGCAATATCTGTTGTTTTAGAATATTCTATAGGGATACAATGCTTTATAGCATTTTTAATATCATTGGAATTATATATTACTTTGGCATCTGTTTTTTGCATTATATCTAAGGAATCTAATAGCAATAGGACCATAAGTTCCCTAGTCGGTTCTGTACAATATAAAGGCCCTCTATATCCCATTTTGTATAGGTAAGGTACTAAACCGCAATGGTCTAAATGAGCATGGGTAATTACAACAGCATCTAATTCATTAAGATCGAATTCTGGAGCGTCAAAATAAGGATAAGGTTTTGCTTGCAATGATGGAGAAATACCACAATCTAATAAAATTTTTGTGTTAGGGGTTTGAAGTAAAAAGCAGCTTCTACCTACCTCTCTGCCAGAACCTAGGCAGGATATTCT
The DNA here is from genome assembly GCA_964544525.1 of uncultured archaeon. GTDB lineage: Archaea > Aenigmatarchaeota > Aenigmatarchaeia > QMZS01 > QMZS01 > CAZCGS01. The sequence continues at coordinate 2,953 of CAZJBU010000040.1, read as the reverse complement.
TATATAGTCAAGCCCTTTGAATTCCTTTAGATATATATTTTTTCCTACCTGATGTAAAAATTTCTTTCTGTAAGAAGAATATTGATGTAGCATTTTTCTAACTGCCTTAATATGTTTAGATTCTGGTTCATCAGCCCTCAATAAAACAGGATTCCAAAGAGTTTCTTCTCTTATTTTCCTTACATACTTTCCCTTTTCACTTAGTCCTATTGAAGGATATCTCGCATATATCATTACTCTTGAGAATTCAGGTTCAAAATAAATTTCTTTAATTTCAGTTTCTTTTGGGAGAATTTCTCTTATTTTCTTTTCTGCCTCCTGCGGTGGTAACAAAAGAGAAGGATCTATTCTTATTTCAATTCTCTTTTTGATTTCCATCACAAGCTCCTTTACTTTGTCTAATTCTTTTAAAAATAGGTCTGTATTTTTTGTATATATAACTATTCTACTCCCTTCATAATATACCTTTGATCCTTTCAACTCTGGCAGCCTCTCTTTTATTAATTGCAGTAAATCCATATTTTCTCACCTCTTTTTTGCCCTTTTTAGATATATAGAAGTTTAAAGATCCTCTTTTCTAATTTCTACACCTTTATCATTTATAATACCCAACCAAATTTTGTCACCTCCAGAAAATACATCTCTTTCTTTAGCAACACGAATAGCTTGTTTAGCTAAGTTAATACCTTCTTTTACTCTCATATCTTCCTTATAATCTTTTTCTAAAATGCCATAAACAAACACACTTCCGGAGCCGGTGGATACATATTTTTCTTCTATACAAGCACCAGAAGGATCAAAAGAGTATATGTGCATACCAAGTTTGTCTATTCCAGCAACTATTATTTGGGCAAGGTAAGGGAATAACTTTCTTGCATACATTATATTTGATAGTAAAGTAGCTACTGCTTTGACTTTCATTTCTTCTTGTGTCTCTAATTTATGCAACTTGATTTCTGCTCTTAGAATTCTAACTAATTGTTGCACATCGCTAACATCTCCCGCAACAGTCATAGCCATCTTATCATCTATTTGGAAAAGTTTTTTGACTTCTTTATTTGCTACCATAAAGCCAGCGGTTGCTTTACTCTCAGCAGCCATTACTATTCCATCTTTACATAGAAGTGCTAAAGTAGTGGTGCCAGTTTTCTTAACATCCATAATAATATAAAAAATATATAAAAAAGAAAGAGGCCTTGTTAGAATCTGATTAGAGTTCTTAGTAGTTCCTCTCTCTGCTTTTCATACCCTCTAAATAAAATGTTCAATAGATCTTCTATTCTGGCAAGTCTTTGATCTAAATCTTTTATTTCTCTTCTGATTTCTATTAAAGCACACCATAGTTGAGCAATTTGTACGTCAGGAGCTTGTTTGTATGCACATCTATGCTTTTGCACTTTTTTAAGTAGCTCTTCAAGCTCTGCTGCTGCCTCTAAACTCAAATTTTCTTTCCAATCTTCTTTATTTCTTTCAAACATTTTTAACCACCTAAAAATAATTTATAATAAAAATTTAAATTTGTTTTTATCATTCGATAGCACCTACTACAATACCTTTATTTTCATAATCTTCTGGCTTTATCTTAAGTCTTATTAAATTCTTCAATGCATCTTCCACAGCATAGACAAAGTTTATTCTTGCACCAGTATTTCCGAATGAATTCATTCTAATATCTTTAATTCCAGCTAACCTTAAAATTTTCTTAATTTCATCTTGAGCACATAAGCCTAAACCTCTTGGTGCTGGTAACAAAATTACCCTTACACTACCTTTTTTTCCTCTTACAGAGAAAGGAATTGAGTGTGGTCTTTTACATGCACAATACCATGAACCACAGCCTCTCACTATTGGGAAAATATTCTTTTTCGCCTTATTTATAGCTTGAGCAAGTGCTTTTTTAGTATCATCTGATTTTCCAAACCCTATCCCTATATATCCATTTTCATTACCAATCACAGACAAAATAGAAAAACTCATTCTTTTTCCAGAAGCATGTACTCTTACGGTTCTTCTTACAGGTCTTCTTTGAATTCCGCCTCCTTTTCCGGATGTACCTCCTATTAAAATCAATTCTTGCTTTAGGTTAGGTATCAGGAAATCTACAATTTCAGGTTCCTTTATTTTTAGACCTTTTTCAAAGATTTGTTTTATATCTGTTATCTTACCTTCTTTGACCATCTTACCTAATTTTGTTTTTGGTACCCATCTTTCCATTTCGTCCTTTGCTTCTTCCAAAATTTCTTCTGCTTCTTTATCAAGTACTTCTTTCTCTTCTCTCTCTTCTTCCTTCTCCTCTTCTACTTCTTCCAATTCTTTTTCTTCTTCTAACTCTTCTTCCAATATCTTGTTTTCCTCTTTGTCCTCTGCACCCTCTACACCTTCATTCTCCTTCTCCATATTCTTTATCTATACTTTCTTTTATTCTATAAACTAAAGATTCTAACTCCTCAGAAATATGTTTGCCTAATAATCTATCTTCAGGAGGGTATATACTTTCAGAATGTGGTATGTTCAAACCAGCATCTACAGCACCTTTTATTACTGCAAATATTCTACACCCTTTTGTTAGTCTATGCAAGCCAGTATCTGCCACAGCTTCTTTAATATTCTTCCTTAAAGCCATTTTTCCTATTAAATATCCAGAAAGATAACATGCTGGAAGATTTTTAAAACTACCTGGCCATCCATATTTTTTCAGATTTTTAGATAACAAACCTATTATTGTTTTATCCCCTTTTTCGTCATATTCTACTATTTGCAGTCTTATGTAATTATTACTTCTTCTTATTACCAACCTAGGCTTTCCAGATAATAACAACTTTAACCTTTTCCTATAGTTGGTTTTTTTCTCTCTTCTTCTTTTTAATTTCAATATAGTTGGCATAGAAAATTATTTATTAAAAAACTTTTAAATTAGGTATATAGCCCCGTGGTGTAGTGGCCAAGCATGCCG
>CAZJBU010000039.1:0-6047 GCA_964544525.1 uncultured archaeon | reverse complement strand
TTTCGGTGCCATAAGATATATATCGCAGAATATGATGGAGAAAAATATTGCGGATTTGTTTGAGCGCACGTTTGGGAGCGAAGAGAGGAGCAATACAGAGGAAACAAGCACAACTTTATCTAACTTCAATGCTAGATCTTCTCTATTAGAAACAGAAGACATCAGCAAGAAAATAAGAGAAGAGTTTGGGATAGATAGCTATCAGGCAAGAATCTTTGTCATAGGTGTTGGAGGAATGGGATCTAATGTAATAAACAAGATTTCAAGGATTGGAATAAAGGGAGCAAAAACCATAGCTGTAAATACTGATGCTGCACATTTGGCTATGATACAAGCAGATAAGAAGTTATTGATAGGAAAAGAATTGACAAGAGGGTTAGGTGCAGGAGGCTCTCCAGAGTTAGGAAAAAAAGCAGCTGAAGAAAGCAGGCAAGAGATTAAAGATCTTTTAAAGGATGCAGACATGGTTTTCTTAATTTTAGGTTTAGGAGGAGGTACAGGCACAGGAGCTGCTCCAGTAATAGCACAGTATGCAAAAGAGCAAGGAGCAATAGTTATTGCAGTGGCAACTTTGCCTTTCAAAATAGAGGGAGCAAGAATGTCAAAGGCAGAAGATGGTTTAGCAAGACTAAGAGATGTTTGCGATACTGTAATAGTAATAGAGAATCAAAAATTGTTAGAATATGGAGGAAATCTACCTATTGAGCAAGCATTTGAACTTGGTGACAATCTAATATCAACAATGATAAAGGGTATAACAGAAACAATTTCTGTACCTTCGTTAGTGAATTTGGACTACGCTGATGTGAGAACTATAATGAAGGTAGGAGGCGTTTCTGCAATAGGTGTGGGCATATCTAACTCCTCAGATAGAGCAAGAGAAGCTGTTATGAAATCGTTAAGCAATCCTCTATTGGAGGTTGATTACAGCGGGGCGAAGGGAGCATTAATTCAAATAATAGGAGGTCCTGATTTGAAGTTAGAAGAGATCAATTTAATAGGTGAAACAGTATCTAAATATTTATCTCCAGAAGCACAAACAATATGGGGAGCTAGAATATTGCCAGATTGGAAAGGAAAGATACAAGTAATAACTATTATAACAGGGGTAAAATCTCCTTATATCTTGGGACCTTCAATGCAAGAGTCCGAAGAAAAGCAAGTTCCATCAGCAAGTTATGAAAGCTCCATAGGTATTGATGTAGTTAGATAATTTTATTTTTATTTTTTTGCTATTTTAAATTTTTGGAAATTACATAAAGTTATGTCCACTATTTCTGAAAAAAGATGGAAAAAAGAATTCGAAGAAGAAATCTTGAAAAAATGGGAAGAAAATTGGGACAAACTTTTTTCTTTTAATAAAGAAACATATAAGCCAATTTTTTCTATTGATACTCCTCCCCCTTATGTAAATGCGCCAATCCATATAGGGCATGCAGCCTCTTACACTTTAATGGATTTCATTGCAAGATTCAAAAGAATGAAAGGATATGAAGTTTTATTTCCTTTAGGCTTAGATAGAAATGGTTTGCCAATAGAAGTTGCAACAGAAAAGGAATTTGGAGTAGATCCAAAAGAAGTTGGGAGGGCAAGGTTCATTGAACTATGTAAGCAACTCCTTGATAAGTATAGCGATACCTCTTCTCAATATTTCAAAAGATTGGGAATTTCTTTTAATTCATATTCTTTTGGTGATGAGATAGGGCAAGGGTATCTTACAGATAGCGCTATATATAGAGCTCTTACCCAGGCTACCTTCATTAAATTATGGAAGAAAGGACTTATATATAAAGATAAGAAAGTTACAAACTTTTGCCCTCGCTGTAAAGCAGCGATTGCAGATGCTGAGATTGAATATAAAGAGAAGGAAACTTATTTAAATCACATAAAATTTAAGGTTAAAGAAACAGGAGAAGAGATTATTATAGCTACTACTCGCCCAGAACTTTTATGCACATGTGAGATGATTATTTTTAATCCTGAAGATGAGAGATATAAGCATCTTGAAGGTAAACATGCTATTGTTCCAATTTATGATAAAGAAGTGCCTATCAAAGCACATCCATATGCAAAGCAAGAATTTGGTACAGGCCTTGTAATGATGTGCTCATTTGGAGATTACACTGATATAAGGTTTTTCAGAGAGGAGAATTTACCTTACAAAATTGCAATAGATGAGCATGGTAGGTTAAATGATAATGCAGGATTCTTATCTGGATTAAGTGTTGAAGAAGGTAGGAAGAGGATTATTGAGGAATTAGAAAGGAGGAATTTGTTGATAAAAAGAGAGAAAACTTTTCATAGAGTGCCTGTTTGTGGAAGATGCAAAACTTCTTTGGAGTTTATAGAACTTGAGGAATGGTACTTAAAGCAGGTTGAATTTAAGGAAGATATGCTGAGAATAGCAAGAGAAGTTAGAATATTCTCTGAAGAAAGTAGGCAAAGGCTAATAGACTGGATAAACTCTGTTTCTATAGACTGGTGTTTATCTAGGCGCAGGTATTATGCTACTGAGATACCAATTTGGTATTGTAAGAATTGCGGCTATATATATGTGCCAGAAGATGAAAACTCATTAAGATATTATATACCTTGGAAAGAAAAACCTCCTATAGAGGAGTGCCCTAAATGTAAGAGCAAAGAATGGATTGGAGAAGAAGAAGTGTTTGATACTTGGTTTGATTCTAGCATCTCCCCTTTGTTTATTTTAGGTTATCTAAGGGATGAGGAATTCTTTAAAAAAGCATATCCTTGCTCTTTAAGGCCTCAGGGTAAAGACATAATCAGAACTTGGTTATATTATACTTTGCTAAGATGTTATCAACTTACGGGCAAATCCTGTTTCAAAGATGTATATATAAACCATCATGTGGTAGATGAGCACGGAAAGAAAATGAGCAAAAGTTTAGGTAATGTTATTTCTCCAGGTGAAATTTTAGAAGAATATGGTGCAGAGCCATTTAGATTATGGGTTGCACTTGCAGGAGATTTTTCGAAAGGTGATTTCAGATGTTCAAAAGAAAGAATAGGCAATGAAGCGAAAACATTAACCAAACTGTGGAACATAGCAAGATTCATATCTCTATTTGAGTTTGAATCCCAAAATAAAACTGAAAATTTACAATTAACAGAATTGGATAAAGCGATAGTAGCTGAGCTTAATAATCTGGTTGAATTCGTTGACAAAGAGTATGAAAATTACAATTTCTTTGATTCAGTAACTGAAATCATTAATTTTATGTGGGATAAATTTGCGAGCCATTATTTAGAAATTGTTAAACCTAGAGCGTACAACAAAGAAAATAGATTTACCAAAGAAGAGCAAGAAAGCGCTATCTTTACCTTAAATTATGTCCTAGAAACTTTACTTAAACTTTTACATCCTATAATACCTTTCATAACCTCTAAACTTTATTATGAACTAAGGGGCAAGGATATAGAAAAAGAAGAATTCCCAAAGCCAGAAATATCTATAGAGCCAAAAATAAACTTTGAGGAAATAATGGAAATTAATTCAAAAATATGGAAAGAAAAAAAGGAAAAGGGAAAGAGTTTGAAAGATGAAATAGCAAAGTTGAAACTTTCGGAAAAGTTCAGATTAATTGAGAAAGACCTTAAAGAAGCACATAATATAAGAGAAATAGAATATGGAAAAAATTTTGAAATTACTTTTTAATATCAAAAATTTTTTTGATTTTTTTGATGAAACAAAAAATTTTTTAATTTTTTATTTAAATTTTTATTGCATTATATAATTTATGAGAAGGAAGTTTAGATGGTTTTGGGAAGATCCGATAGCAATGATGGAAGAAATGCATAGGGCATGGGAAGAGAGTTTCAGGGAATCTTTCGCTCCTTTCTTTGAACCTTGGGAAAAAGCGTTTGAAAGAGTGGGTGCTTGGATGCCAGTAGATGTAGAAGAGACAGAGAAGGAAATAATAGTAAAGGCAGACCTTCCAGGGTTCAATAAAGATGAAGTGTCTGTAGAAGTAGTTGGAGATAGACTCCAAATTTCAGCTCAGAAAAAGGAAGAAAAAGTAGAACAAGATAAGAACTACTACAGAAGAGAAAGGATGGGAAAAATGGCAAGTAGAACCATAACCTTGCCTTGCGAAGTAGATGCAGAGAATGCAAAAGTAGAATTCGAAAATGGTGTTTTAACAGTAACTTTACCTAAGAAGGAGGTTAAGAAAAAGGTTAAACTGTTGTAATTGCAATTTTTTGTTTTTTTTTGATTTAGAATTTTTATTAATTTATTCTTGGATTATATTTATGGACAGCTTATCCGAACTAATAAATAAAATTGCAGAAAAGACCAATTTATCTAAGGAAGAAATTGAGGAAAAAATTGAAGAAAAATTAGTGGAACTTAGCTATCTTATTTCAAGAGAAGGCGCAGCTTATATTGTAGCGAAGGAACTAGGTATAGATTTACTTGAAAAAAAAGATAGAAGTCTAAAAATTAAGAACATAATTCCTGGAATGCATAAAGTAGATATAGAGGGAAAAATCCTAAAAATCTCTGATGTAAAAGAATTTGAGAAAGAAGATGGCATAGGGAAAGTAGTATCTATTTTGTTGGGAGATGAAACAGGAGCTGTAAGAGTAGTTTTTTGGAATAATGATATATCTAAATTAGATGGTTTGAAGGAGGGCGATGTAATAAAGATATCTAACGCATATTCAAGAACAAACATTTTTGGAAATGTTGAAGTGCACCTGGGCGAAAATTCCTCTATAGAAAAGATTGATAAAATAATAGAAGTACCTGAAAAATTGGTAAGGGAAGATCTTAGTTTAGGTCCTAAAAGAAAGAGCTTAGACAAAGTAAAAGATGGTGAGTTTGTGGAAGTAAAGGCTACAATCGTCTCAATGTTAGAAAATAAATTCTATTCTTGTCCTGTATGCAATTCAAGAGTAGAGAAAATAAATGAAGATTTTTTCTGCAAAGATCATGGAAAGGTAGAGCCAATTGAAAATTTAATGGTAACTGGCTACATAGATGATGGATTTGGGGCTATTAGATATTTAGCTTATAGAGAGATGGCAGAGAAGGTTTTATCTATGAATCCAATTGGAAAAGAACTTATCTTTATAGGAAGAGTAAGAAGAAATAGATTGTATGGAAATTTGGAGATAAATATTAGAGATATCTTCCCTATAAACATAGAGGAAGAGGTCAGAAGACTATGCAGCTAAAAATATTCGGCAAAACCTATGATAATCCAAGCAAGAGGATTCTTAAAGATATAGAACCTGTGTTGTTTGACCAAGATTTTATAAAAAAAGCAGACAAAAGTTTAGTTTTGTACTACATGTTTAGAGACATAGCAAAGACAGAAAAAGATGCAGAGATTCTGAAAAAACTTGGATTGAGATATGATATTACCATAATCCCACCAAGATTACTTGGAGTTGAATTTGTTAAAACCTTAGGACATTATCATCCAATAGCATTTGATACTTATAGTTATCCTGAAGTTTATCAAGTTTTGGAGGGAAATGCTATATTTCTGATTCAAAAGCCACAAGACGACTATAAGAAAATAGAGAGAGTTATTGCAATACAGGCAAAGGAAAAGGATATTGTTATAATACCTCCTAACTATGGACATGTCACCATTAATCCAGCAAAGGATAAAACATTAAAAATGGCAAATATTGTGGCAAGAGACTTTTCTTCTATATATGAGCCTTTCAAAAGATATAGGGGTGCTTGCTACTATTATCTTACTTCTGGATGGGTAAGAAATAGCAACTATGAAAAAGTCCCTGAAATTGAATTTAGCGATGCTACAGAATTTAATTTTTTTAACTTAAGCGGAGATCTATATGATTATATAAACAAACCTTCAGAATTAAAATTCCTGGTAGAACCTCAAAAATATAAATGGAGATTATAATATTATGCCTATAGAAGCAGATGAAGCAATCTTAAAAAGGTTGGAAAAGTTAGGCGACATAAATGGGCCATATCTTGGTAAATTGGTTTGCGTTCATCCACCAAATCAAGAAACCACAATTAATATAACTCTTCCCTTTGGAAA
>CAZJBU010000038.1:0-6162 GCA_964544525.1 uncultured archaeon | reverse complement strand
GCCAAAAATTCTCCAGCAAGTATAGGCCCTAAAATATCGCTCGCATTTGGCATTAATTGTCTTGCTTTTTCTCTAATATACTTTTCCATATCTTCTCTAAATTTTTTGAGTGTTTTTAGTTGCTCGTTGTATTTATCCAAAACAATTTTATCTTTAAAGCCGGTAGATTTTAACTCTTCCAATCTTTCCTCAACTTTATTTATTTGTTCTACTATTTCCTGATAACCTCTAACAGTTTGGATAAAAAAAGCTTCTTCTCTATCCTTGCTTTTTAACATAAGTTTTGTTAAAGATACTCCAAATTCTGTTAGCCAGGTAGAAGCTTCTTTACCCTTAAATGGAAAAATCTCTCTCAAATCTATATCAAGTACGCTTGTTGAATATTCTTGCTCTTCTAAAAATTGCTTTGCAGCTTTCTTTGGAGTGCTATTAAATAACTTTTCAAACTTTTTCTTCTCAGTATCATATATTCCAAAGGGAGTTTTTATCAACATAAAATTTAAATGCAGCAAAGTATTAATTAAATGTACCTCTGTTTTTAAAAATTTTTGTATTTAATGATAGTATTATGAGAAAGGATGTGGAAGTGGCAATGAAAGAATATTTCATTAAAGGAAAAAGACCAAAACCAAAGAAAAATGTTCAGAAAAGGAGAGTAAGAGAAGAAAAAATAAAATTTTACCATTCGAGAAAAGATTCTATATTACAGGTTGAAGACAATAGAATAACTATTCTGATAGATGAATATAGAGAAATTGGATTAGATATTTTCAAAGACAATCATGGAAAATACTATGTTTATAACCTAAAAACTAATGAGTTGCTCTTACTTGAAAATAAACAAGAAGTTATAGATTGTATTATGGATTATTTGAATTCACATATAAAAATTGGTGATATCTTCAATTATATACCTAATGGCTTCTTTGAGAAAATTTTAAGAAATTTTTAATGGGTATAATTTTGTGGGCCCGTAGTTTAGCCTGGTAAAACGCCGCCCTCGCAAGGCGGAGACCCTGGGTTCAAAGCGGGGAATTCTCCCCTGCACCCCTAAATAAGGCTTCGCCCCTTTCCAATCCCCCAAAAGTTATTATACCTACTGCAACCAAAAAAAGGCACCCTATAGTTCTTACCATCTTTCCTTGCCAGGCTTTTAATCAGAAAATCCCAGCGGGTCCAAATTCATAAATTATTTAAACTATTTACCTTTTGACTTTTTTGAACTCTCTTATGAATTCATCAAAAAATTCCTGAACGCTTTCAGCTCTTTTTTCAAGAAGATTTTTCTCTATTGCTTCAGAAATTGGAATATTAAAAGATGATGAGCAAAATCCTTCAATAGCAATTGCAATAGAAAGAGCCTCTGGCGTAGCATATTTTAGCCATAATTTCTTCTCTTCCTCAAAACTAACCCATGGATGATATACCATCACATTTGGAGTCCATATATCCAATATACTTAATTTCTTTATAGTATTGTAATGATTCTCGAATTCTTCCAATGTTGTATATAAATCGCAATCTATTGTGAACATTCTAAAAAAAGTTCCATACATAATCCCTTCTTTTTTCTCTTTTTCATCTTTTAACTTCCTTAAGAGATTTATAACTTGTATATTGGTTTCTGGAGAAATTCCTTTGTTATATCTATCCAATACATTCTGATCAAAATTTTCTATTCCTACATCTATTTCATAAATTTTATTTAAATGTTCCTCTATAACCTCCTTATTTTTTAATAGATAATCTGACCTAGTCTCAAAATACAAATTAAACTCATTTTTCCCAAATTCTTTTTCTGCCAACTCAAAAAATTTTTTAGTCCAAGATAAATCTCTTCCCAGAAATGAAGAACTAACATCTCCAAATATAAACACGCCATGCTCTTCATATAAATGCTTTAATTCTTCTATAACATTTTCTGGAGATCTTCTTCTGTATATTCTTCCACCTGGAAACTTCCATATACTACAAAAATTACATTTTCCATACTCGCATCCTCTTGAGGATACAAAAGCTGCTGCAACTCCTAAATATTCTTTTGGGGGAATATCTCTTCTTAATGGAAAAGGTAATCTATCTAGATTATAAACTATTTCTGGATAGCCATTCTCTATTATTTTGTTATCTCTCCGATAGCATATACCTCTTGTTTTTTCTATTGCTTTTTCATTTCCTGTTAATAACTCCGGAAACAATTTACTTACAGGTATTTCTCCCTCACCTCTTACGACAATATCGCAGTTACCTTCTTCAAAACATCTTCTATATTGGAAAGTAGGTCCATACCCTCCAAATACAACATAGGGAACATCTTCTTCTTTTAGTATTTTAGAAAGCTCTATTCCATTTGGTAATGAAAAGTCTGTTGCTGAAATTCCTACTATGGTAGGATTGTATTTTGTTACCTCTCTAACAATTCTTTTGTTTTCCTTTTTTTCTTTATCAGCATCTATGAAATAGGTTGAAATCCCTTTCTCCTCAAGAATTGCTTGCAAAATTCCAATATTCACAGGCTCATATACATTCTCTTCTACGTCTGGATTTAGAGAAACACCATTCCTCCTCGGTTGTATAAATACAACATCTACATCTTCCATATCAAAAACTGAACTAAAAATTTAAAATTTTTTCCTAAATTTAATTTGGTTGGCGGCCAGAGCGGCCGGGGTACACCGGGTCCCATTCCGAACCCCGAAGTTAAGCCGGCCAGCGATCTGGGTTGTACTGCGCCTTGAGCGCGGGAAGCCCAGGACGCTGCCAACCGCCTATTTAAAGTTTTTTGCCCCTGTAATTTATGGCAAAATTTGAGTTTATTAAAGGAATTTTGTGCGGAGCCGGAATTGCAATTATAATCTTTTTTTCTGTTATATTGACCCAAAACTTTGGGAATATTGAAAATCGTACTTCAGAAATTCCTACAGGTCTAGCTGTACTACCTCCTAATGATGTTGCCACTAAGGTTTTGTCCCTAATTAACAAAAATCTTGAGGAGCATGGACCAAAAGCAACTCTCGTTAAGGTAGAAGAAATTAGTGGTGTTTATAAAATAATTACGGAATATCAAGGTAACGAAATACCAGTATATGCGACCAAGGATGGAAAGTGGCTCTTCCCCAAAGCGATTTCACTTTCGCCTTGCGAGACTTTAGTAAAATCCGAGAGCCCTAAACTTGAAGCTTTTGTCGTTAGCTATTGTCCTTTCGGTTTGCAGATGCTCAGAATTCTTAACGAAATTGTGGAGGATATACCTGAACTTGAGGATTACATAGAGGTTAGGTATATTGGCGGTATAAGTGATGGCAAAATATTCTCGATGCACGGCGAGAAGGAGGCAAAGGAGAATTTGAGGCAGATTTGTATTAGAGAAGAGCAGGGCGATAGATTCTGGAAATACATTTCCTGCTTTATAAAGGACGGAAATGCGACCAGATGTTTAAAAGAGGCAGAAATAGATGTAGAAAAGTTGGAAGCTTGCATGGAAAATGGAAGCAGAGGACTAAAATATGCAGAAAAGGATTTTGAACTTCAGAAAAACTATAGGGTTACCGGCTCTCCAATTCTCATCTTAAATGGAGAAAGGGTTAACGAGTTTGATTTTGGCGGAAGAACCGCGAATGCCGTAAAGACTTTATTATGCTGTGGCTTTGTAAATCCGCCGAAATTCTGTACTCAGAACCTCACAAATGCCCAGGCTGCGATAGGATTTTCTCCAACCTATTCTTCAGGAAAAACAAGTCCTGGCCAGTGTTAGCAAACTCTTTTAAATTTTTTGCTTTTTTTATTTAATGAGACAGGACCCATTGGCAGATTTATTTTCATGTATAAAGAACGCAGAAAGGGCTGGGAAAAAGGAAGTAATATTTGCTTATAGTAAACTTATTACTAAAATTTTAGATGTTATGCAGAAGTATGGTTATATTAAAGGATATGAAATAATCAAAAGAAAAAATTACAAAGAAGTTCTTATAAAATTGGCTAATGCAATAAACGAGTGTAATGTAATAAAACCTAGGCATAGCTTTAAGTATAAAGAATTATTGAAATTTAAGGAAAGGTATTTGCCCGCAATAGATTTTGGTATATTGATAGTAAGTACATCCCAGGGAGTAATGAGTGATAGAGAATTAGAGGAAAAAAAGATTGGAGGAGTGCTGCTGGGCTATGTTTATTGAACTATGAAAATTTTGATAGCAGGAGATTTACATCTAGGTTTTGGAAGCAAAAGTGAACGAGAAAGAGACTCTTACTTAGCATTAGAGAAAATGCTTAATGTTGCAAAAGAAGAAAATTGCAAATTTGTTGTTCTTGCTGGAGATATATTTGATGTAAAGGTACCTAAACCTGAGACATGGGCTGCAATACTAAACTTCCTAAAAGAGCTTAAAAAAGAAGGAATAGAATGCATTGCTATATATGGAAATCATGAAAGAAGAGGTGGGAACTTAATAAATCCTTTGCAAAGTTTAGCAAAGGCAGATTTGATAAGGTTGTTACATTGCAATCATTATATACCAACAGGATGCAACCTTGCTTTTTTCGGAATGAGTTATGTGCCAGATAAGTATGCTAACGATGTACTAAAAGAATGGAATCCAAAACCTATAGAGGGATATTACAATATTCTCATATTACACCAAAATATTTTTCCATTTATGTATTCTGAATTAGAAGAAGTCAGTCTAAAGTTAGAAGATTTACCAAAAGGATTTGATTTAATAGTAAATGGGCATGTACATTACAAAGTTGAAAAAAGATTTGATAATTTTACATTTATAATTCCGGGAAGTTTGATTCCTACCCAGCTTAATAAAAAAGAAGCAGAAATAAAGAAAGGTTGCTATATTTTAGATATCGAAAAGAAGGCTCTCTTGTTTAGAGAGATCGAAGTAAGAAAGTTCTTCTATGAAGAGGTTGAAAGTCTTGAAGAATTGGAAGAAAAATTAAATAGAATTTTGAATGTTTCAAAGGATGATGAAGAAAAGCCAATTGTGAAAATAATAGTAAAAGGTGTTAGAAGTTTTGATCTAAATCTTATAGAGCAGAAGTATAAAGAAAAAGCTATCTTGTATTTCAAAAAAGAGTTTGAGAGAAGAATTGAAAAAACACATAAAGAAATTGCGCAGAAAAGGGTATCAATTGAAGAAAGAATAAAAGAAATTTTGAATAAGAATATATCGCTTAAGAAAATAGATATTTTTGAATTTATAGATGTTCTTTCTCAAGAAAATTTAGAACTTGTTGAAAATCTATTGAGGCAAGAGTATGATAACAAAAGTTAAAGTTAAGGATTTTAAGTCGCATAGGGAAAGTTGCTTGGAGTTTTCAAGAGGATGTAATCTTCTTTTAGGAATATCTGGTTCTGGAAAATCTAGTATATTGGATGCTATTTGCTTTGGTCTTTTTGGTACTACTCCTTCTTTGACTCAAAGAAAAATTAAATTAGATGATTTAATTAGGAATAAACCGCAGGAACAAAGGAAAGCAGAGGTAGAAATTGAGTTTGAGTACAAAGGTACAAAATATTCTGTTAAAAGGATTATTGAAAAAGGAAAAGGTACAACCTACTCTGAGATTAGAAAAGAAGGGAAACTAATAGAAGCTCCAAGTACTCAAAAGGTTTCTGAAATAATAGAAGATTTGCTAAAAATAGATTTTGATCTATTTTCAAAAGCCATATATACAGAGCAAGATAGAGTAGATTTATTCCTAACCATACCAAAAGCTCAAAGAATGAAGAAAATAGATGAGATGTTAAAGATAGAAAAATTCGAAGAAGTTAGGAAGATAGCCTCCAGCTTTTCTAGGAGATTTGAAGAAAAGTTAAAACAAAGATTGCAAGATATTTCAAGAATAGATATCGAAAATCTGAAAGATAAGGAAAATACACTAAAGAAAGAGATTGATAGTATTGAAAAATCTTTATTTGAAAATGAAAGGAAACTTAAAGAACTTACTGAAAACCTTACAATAAAAGAAAAAAGGTTCGCAGAATTAAAAAAACTCAAAAATGAAATTGACAAACTGAAAATAGATCTCGAAAAAGTGATTTCAAAGATAGATATAGTAAAAAAAGAGATGTTAAAGATAGAAGAAGGTAATTTAGAAGAAGAAAGAGCTAAATTAGAAAAAATAGAGAAAGAATTAGAAGAAGAAATAAAG
>CAZJBU010000037.1:0-6348 GCA_964544525.1 uncultured archaeon | reverse complement strand
AGTTTGAGTTTGAGTTGTTTATATTATTAAAGAAATTGAGAGAGAGAGAGAGAGAATAGTGGCTAGGGAGAGTACTAAAATTGGTAGATTGGATTGGGCTTTTAGAATGGTTCTTTGAGGGATTTGGGTCATAATATAAGAAGGTTTTTGTTATTTAAATAGATTTAGTGACTTCCGTCTATCTAAACTAAGATATAAGAGAATATATTACAGACAACATTTCGTTCAATTTATGACTTGAAATATCCAGAAAATTATAATATCCTGTAAAAAGAATAGTAATTACTGCAAAAACAATTATTGCTGTTAAAACCACCAAAACCAATTTCCAATTAGCCATAATAGAGTTTATCTATAATTTCTAAAATAGGATCAGATAAAGAATAAGTTTGATTTCTCATCCTAACTTTTAATAAAGAGTTATCATAAGGATAAGCATAATTTCCTATATCTTTCCAATTTAGAATATACACAGGATTTGAATATACATTTTCTACATAAGGTCTGGTAACATATTTTACCTCATCAGGCACTATAGAAGAATTTATAGTTGATAAAAGAAATGCGCCCAAGCATTCTGGATGGTAGCTTTCTGATATATGAACTCCATTAAGTTCATTTAGAAGATTTAAGAGTTCTCCTGGAGAGCAACCTAAGTGAGAATATGCAAAGTAAATATTATCAAGATTCCTGAAAGCAAAGTTACATCCAAAGATGCATTTGTTTATTAAACTTTTGTTTCCCCAGTATCCTACCCTCGAATTACAGAAAGAATAGCAAATTTGAGAAGGATCCTCAAAACTTCTTCTTTTGTAGAAAGAACAATTACATTTTTCTTCGCATTTCTCCTTATAATCTTGAATACACTTTGCTATATTTCCTCCCTTAGCAAAGCATCCTTTTTCTTCATAATCTCCTGTGTTCTCCTCTAAGCAAGAATACATGCAAGAGGACCATCGGTTTAGAGAAAAACAATTTTCTCCAGAGCTTGGAAAAGAAGCTTCTATTCTTGCTAAAGCAAAAACAGGCCCTTTTATTTCTTTAGGCAGCTCTAACTTTCCAACATCTATTACTATAAAACTTTGTGGTTTCCATTCCAATTGATAAAATGCATTGCAACCTAAAGAAGCGTTATAATCTAAAGAAGAGCAATTGTAGGTATAGGCTGAATTTGCGTATTCACAACCTAAGAGGCAAGAAGTTCGGTTTGGAATATTTGGGCTTTTCTTACAAAATTCTTTACATCTTTTTAAAACAGTAACATTCAAAGAAGCTAAGGAAACTCCTGAGTAATAGACTCCATAGCTAGTACCATTCCTTATATCAATGTATATTCCTCTAATTCTCAATTTAGGCTTTGGCAAATATATACCTAACAGAACTCTTAAACTAGCATTAGAATTTTTATCTTTTACTATATATTTTGGTCTATTTTCATAATCAAAGTCTATGCTTGCATTAATTCCTTTATTTAAAAGAAAACAATTGTTTCTATTGGAAGAATAGCAATAGCCTTGAATCTTTATCCCTTCTTTTAATGAAAGCAAGTCCGCTAATGAAAGAGTATCTAAATCAAAACCTTGAAGGCTAGCGATATCTCGTAATGTTTTATTTTCCTTTATCTTTTGAAGGCAAGAAGAAGAACAATCTAAAGGTATAAAAAAAGGCAAAGACTGATTATCAGAAATAACTAAAGATATTTGTGGAGTTGGAAAAGCTTGGTTGGCAAGGATTTCTCCGACTCTTTTTATTGGAGAATAAAAGAGTATCTCTAGCCCTATCAGAATCAGTACCACTATTACAAAAAAAAGTACTTCATTAGTTAGCTTCATAATCTAAGAGATAAAAGAAGATATAATAGATTTTATTGAGTTAGCAATTGGTGAAAGGAGATTAACTTCTAAATTCTCTGAGAACTTTGAAATAACAAGTATAAAGACCAAAAGGAAGATTATGGCTCCAAAAATAGCCACTAGCTTATCCTTGGTAATTTCAGGCATAATTAACAAGTATTTATCTCATTTATATAATTGCAAGCATCTTTGCATTTATAAGTGCAGGAACTTTGGTTTGAGAAATCTAAGATGTTGTAGCTCAAGCAAAATGCTGGACAAAACAAATTGCAAGTGGTTGAAAAAGAATCATAACATAATGAAAAGCAAGGCTCAAAGTAAGGTTTCATTGAATAACATATAGCAGAACAAAAGGTTTCCTTTACATCATTTTCTTCCTTCAACAAAGACAATTCTCTATAAATGGCTCTTCTAAACTCTAATCTATTATCTTCAGAATAAAAATTGTCTAAAAACACAACGCTTGGCTCTTCCTTAGGCATTCCATCTTCTCCTAATCTGCAGATAGCGAAAGGAGAATACAAAAAGTATCCATTGTCTTCCTTCTTGCAGAACCATTCTCCATTATAAGAGGCTTGCGAGAATTTTTTTGTTGAGCACTTAGACAAGTTTACAAAATTGCCTTCCATTTCTAAGTATATAAGGCCTGTGAAATCTGAACCTCTTCTTATGACACAAGGATAAACTAACAAAGAATTCATTCTACTTTTATACCTCTCTTTTAGATTTTCAAAAGAAATCTTCGAGAAATTTTCTGGATTATAGATATAATAAACAATCAAAAATTTTGGTGATGGC
Organism: uncultured archaeon; assembly: GCA_964544525.1. Taxonomy (GTDB): domain Archaea; phylum Aenigmatarchaeota; class Aenigmatarchaeia; order QMZS01; family QMZS01; genus CAZCGS01. Next base: position 3,697 of record CAZJBU010000037.1, on the reverse strand, counting down.
TTCATTTCCCTTATCTCAAAGAAAGTATTTCCTAAGATATCTTGATAAGTAATATTAAATTTTAGGTGGAGTTCCATCTCAGTCGGAAAGTTCATATCTCTCCTCAGTATATTTACCTTATAATTACATTCTTGTATGTTGCCAGAAGTAGAGCAATATGTATTATCTCTAGAAAATTCATAATAAGGAAAGTCCCCCAAATATTCACCTTCTTTGCTAAATGAAATAGTCAAAGAAAAATTATAATCTAACAGCTCAAAAGAAGGATTCTTTGATTTTATATAATTTTCTAGTAATTCTCTATCTATAGAAACCATTATTTCAAAGAAGCCTCCTTCCTCAGAAATATCGTAATAGCATAAGATTCCGTCACATTCTGCAGGTGAGCTGGGCAAAAGAGAGCCCCAATCCTTTGTTACTAAAGGAATAAAAAAAGTTGGAAAAAATTTCTGAGTAAATCTTGTACCTAAAGAAATATCTTGGAATCCAATAGGTAATGCATAGTCAGAAGGGGGCAAGGTTGATATAAAATCTGAAAAATTGCAAGCTCCATTTAGACTATCACCAAACCAAATTACATCTAAAGGTGCAAATATTAGAAAATTTTGTCTTATGGAAATATTTACTCCAGGAGGAAGATTATAAAGAGTTGTTTTAGCTTCAGATTTCTTTGCGATAGAATAAAGGAATGCAGATACAATAACCAAAAATATAACACCCATTATTACATTCCTTACTAAGGTCCATTGCATAATATTGCTTCCTTATAAACTTTAATGGTTTCTTTAGCTACATTATTCCAACTCAACCTTTGCAAATCGCGATATGCATTTCTAACAATCTCTTTTTTTACTACCGGATATTTTAATATACCAACAATTTTGTTTACCATCTCATCAACATCCCAGAAATCAACAGTAAGGATGTGATTAGATACCTCTTTTACACCAGAGTTTTTAGATACTATCGCAGGGGTGCCTGAAGCTAATGCTTCTAAAATAGTAATACCAAAAGGTTCTGAAATAGAAGGTAATACATAAACATCAGCTATAGCATAAAGTCTTTTAACCTCTTCATCGCTTATCCATCCAGTAAAAATTACTTTATCTGCTATTCCAAGTCTTATTGCCTTTTCTATTAGATTAGGTAATTGCTCGCCAGATCCAGCAACTATAAATCTAGCATTCGGAATGAATTGTAATACTTTCTTAGCAGCCTCTAAGAAATAATCTACACCTTTATGTAAGGTTAACCTACCAAAATATAAGACTATCTTTCTGCCATCCTCTCTTGCCACTTTAAATTCTTCCATATCAATTCCATTATAGATTACTCTTATTTTCTCCTTAGGAGCTTTATACCTAGATATTAATCTATCTCTCGTATATCTACTATTCGCTATTATAATGTCTGCCTTTCTTATAGCTTCCAACTCTATGTTCAAAGGAATGTCCCATGGTGTAGTTTCTGCACACCTATCATATTCCAAAGAATGGAAAGTAATTATTAAAGGTATTCTGTACTTCTCCTTTATCTTTATTCCTGCAGGGAAAGTAAGCCAATCATGGCAGTGAACAACATCGAAATGATAACCTTTCTCTATTAAGTAAGAAAAGATATTAAGCACCTTATTGTTAAATTGATACAAACACTCCAAAAAGTCGCCACATATATAGCTATGCTCTCCTTCTTTGCATTTAGTATAGTATCCATCTGAGAAAATTTTTCCAACGTTCATCACTTTAATCCTTTTTCCATTACTTTCTCCTTGTTGGGTAAACACTATTACCCTATTTCCCAGCTTTTCTAAGGCTGAAGTAAGATAATAACAATGTCTTCCCAATCCTCCAGAGAAATAAGGAGGGTATTCCCAAGTTACAATTGCTATATTCATAACTATATAATTACTTTAAATTAAAAATTATGGAATATTCTTTTTGCTATCCGGTCTTTTTGAAAGAAATAAATACCGAAAAAATAGGTTTTGAAGATACAAAGAAAATCAAAGAATTCATAGCAAATGTGCTTGACATTGATATAGATGATATAGATACAATGTACTACAAAAAAGAAGGTTCTTCCTTTGAGATTAAATTAAAAGCAGAAAAAGGAAAAAAGGGGTTTAATTATGTCATATATGTTACTATAATAAGCAATGAAAAAGGAAAAGTAGTAATAGAAGGAAAACTACTCAAAACAATAGAGATAGGCTTTTTTGAATATCCTTCCATTATAAAAAACATGTTTGATGAAATATTTTCCATAAGCTTTTATAAGGATTTAATAAGTATATGTAAAGAAGAACTTGAAGAGATCTGCAAAAAACTTTGTGATGAAATCGAGATATATATAGGCATAGAAGAATCAAAAAAAGATTATGAAAGGTCAATTTAAATATGTTATCTGGATTATTCTTATAGCAATTGCAATTATAATACTGCTTATTATAATGCAAAGAATATATAATGTTGTAGAGGTATTTCATTCAATTGGTTAAAAAATCTTAATATTTAAATTTGCTTTATTATCTTATGGCAAAGATCCAAGAAATAAAAGAATTTCTTAAACAATGTGTAAGGGTATTAAGAGTGGCTTCAAAACCAAAGAAAAGAGAATTTCTAATGACAGCAAAAATTTGCGCACTTGGTATCATAATATTAGGATTAATTGGTTTTATTGTGTATGCTATTTTTAAAGTGTTTGCATAGATAATCACTCCTTCTTTCCAATCATTCCCTGCAAGGCAGATAAGCTTTGAGGAGACACAGCAATTAGTTTTATGTATCTTTCTAATCTTTCTAACCTTCTTAATAGTTCTTTATTGAATTGCTCCAATTTTTTATTTTCTTCCATCATTTGTTGCAGCTCAGGAGGTTGCTCCTCAACACCTGCTATCTCTATACTATTAAGAAAATCATCAAACTTTTTAACCAAGTTTGAAATAGAAGTGGATAAAGAAGAAATGTTTGCAATTAACTCGCTATTTACCTTTACTAAACTATCCACCACTCTTTGATTTTCTTTGAGCATCTCTGATAAATCCTTTAACACAGCTGAATAACCAGGTACTCCTTGTTCTATTCTTTCTAACCTTTTTTCTAATCTTCTAATTGGATCCACAGGCAGCAATTCAAATTCTTCCATAAATATTAATTCCTATTTATTTAAAAAGTTTTTTCAGAAGTATGAAATATGCCTGAAAAGGATACTAAACAAAAGAAGACAGGAAAGATTGTAAGAATTGCTAAAACAGATATAGATGCCTCTTTGCCATTTGAGAGATCACTATGGAAGATAAAAGGAGTCAGTTTCATGTTTGCTCATGCTGTTAGAATGGCATTAGGATATTCCTATGATACTAGAATAGCCGACCTATCTAAAGAAGAAATAAAAAAAATTGAGGATTGCATTCTAAACCCTTCTAAATATGGAATTCCCTCCTGGTTATACAACAGAAGAAAGGATAGAGATACAGGAAAAGATTTGCATTTAACTGCAAGCGATCTCGAGATTAGGCATAAGTTCGATATAGAATTCCTAAAGAAGATAAAATGTTATAGGGGAATAAGGCATATTCTTGGCTTGCCTTGTAGAGGTCAAAGAACAAGAGCTCACTTTAGAAGAGGTCAAACTGTTGGTGTAACAAAAGGTAAGAAAAAGTAGATAGAACATGGGAATAAGAAAGCCGAGAAGGAAA
>CAZJBU010000036.1:0-6581 GCA_964544525.1 uncultured archaeon | reverse complement strand
ATTTTATTGTAGATAAAAAGCCTTCCAACACTACTATCATAATTTTTGAAGACAAGATAATAAAATACATATTTGAAAATTCCTTATTTGTTAAGAAAAACGGTATAAGGATTATTATTCCAGAAATTCTTGTACTTTCGAAATTAAGGGCCCTCAAATTTAGAGATGAAATGAAAAGAATAAAGGATATGTTAGATGCCTTAATTGTTTTTTCATTTTCAGAGGAGTTTGAGAATAAATTGTTCCTTGAACTTTCCTCAGAGTTTAATTACGATAAAATCTTAGTCAAAAAAATGTTGAGAAATATTGACATCTATCTAAAAGAATTAGGATTCTCTGAATTCGAGATAAAAAATCTTAAAGCAAGTTTTATATCAACCTTGAGAATTTAATAGTCATTTTTCTTAAATATTTTGTCTTTATTTTATGGAATTAAAACCTGGAGATATTGTAAAAATAAAAAAAGATAATGTAGTTTGGGAAGGTATTGTGATGCCAAGGGAAGACAAAAAGTATATAACACTCAAATTAAAGAATGGCTACAACATTGGAATAAAAGTAGATAAAAATACTAAAATAGAAAAGATAGGAGAGATAAAATTGAAAAAACAAAAGCCTGTTAGCTTTGAGTTGGAATTTAAAGAAGAATTACCCTTGGTTTCTGTTTTAAGTACTGGAGGAACTATTGCCTCCTCTATAGATTATGAAACTGGAGCGATAAAGGCTAGTTATGACGCAAAAGATTTGGTTAGAACTGTTCCAGAATTAGCTAAATTTGTCAATCTGAAAAGTAGACTTATTTTCCAAGAAATGAGTGAAAATTTTACCCCAAAACATTGGCAAGCTTTGGCGAAGGAGGTTGTAAAGGAGATAAAAAAAGAAAAGTCAAAAGGAATAGTAATATTGCATGGAACAGATACTTTAACATACTCCGCATGCGCTTTATCCTTTATGCTTAGAGATTTAAGCATACCTGTTGTTTTTACTTTTGCTCAAAAATCTAGTGATAGAGGAGCTAGCGATGCATTTATGAATTTGCTCTGCTCTTGTATAGTCGCTGGATATAGCGACATAGCAGAAGTTTTGATAGTTGGGCATGGAAGCATAGAAGATGATTTTTGCTATATAAATAGAGGGAATAAAACTAGGAAGATGCATACTTCCCAAAGAAATACATTTAGAAGTATAAATGATTTCCCGATAGGCAAAGTCTTTCCAAATGGAAAAATTGAGATTATGAATAAAAGATATTTCAAAAGGGATGAGAATAGAGAAGTATACCTGGAAGATAAACTAGAGGAAAAAGTTGCACTAATAAAATTCTATCCTGGTATGAATCCAGAAGTTATAGATTGGTACATAGACAAAGGTTACAAAGGTTTGGTCATAGAAGGTACTGGTCTAGGGCACGTAAATGTAAGTAATAGCAAATTTTCCTTATTACCTAAAATAAAAAGGGCTATAAAGGAAGGAGTAATAGTAGTTATGACTTCCCAATGTATATATGGTAGGGTTAATCCATATGTTTACTCTAATCTTAGAAAATTGAGTGAAATAGGTGTTTTATATTTAGAAGATATGCTAACAGAATGTGCACTAGTAAAACTAATGTGGGCTTTAGGGAAAGGTAAAGATTATGATGAAGTAAAAAAAATAATGCTTTCCAATATTGCAAATGAATTCAATCCTAGGATTTCTCCAAAGACTTTTCTGTTTTAGTAATCTATCTCTCTGGATTAACTTATCTAATTCTCAATTTTACATTTCATATTTCTCCAGTTCTTTCTCAAGCTCCGTTTTCATCCTCTCAAGATATATTCAACATATTTTCCAAAAGCAGGCCTTGTTATTAAAACACCAACCAAAACTCCAACGATAGTGGTCAAAGCAAAGCCTGAAAGTTCTTTATATACACTAAAGCCTAAGAATAAAAGAGGGAGCATAGCTGCAATTGTAGTTGCTGCAGAGGCAAATATCATAAAGAAAGCTATTTTCAAAGCATGGAATAAAGAATACACTTTTTCTTCTTTCCTCCTTTGGTAAAGAGACTCATCCACTATTATAATCTGATCATCTACCCCAAAACCTATAGCTGCTATTATACCTGCTAATGCAGATATACTTAAAGTCCATTTTGTTATTGCTGCAAATCCTAATATAATTATTACTTCAGATAGCATGGTGAACACAATTCCCAAAGATATTAAAGGATGCCTATACCTAATATAAACTAGAAGGCTTACCAATAAAATTGCTAGAAGCCCTGCTAATAGAGCTTTATTAAGATAACTCAAACCTATTTTTGGATCAATCCTTTCTATAGTTTCTATAAAAATCCTTGTTGGTAATGCTCCAGACTTTAAAACTGCTTGCAATGTCCTCTCAGAGTTTAATGCTTCCTTTTTGTCCTTTCCATAACCTTGAATAACCGGAGTTGTAAGTTCTCTACCCTTAAGAGAACATCCTATGTTTAAAGAATCTATTAATTTCTTATCTAAATAGAAATTTATCTTTTGGTTCAAATAACATTCTCCGCCAATCCTTTGAACTTTTTCCAAATTTTCAGTAACATCTGCAAATTTTTTCGCTCCATCAATACTTGTTATAACGCCAAATTGGTACCTACAACCTTTTGAAGTACAATAAAATTGAGTAACTTCTGGAGCATAATTGATAGCAACTATATCCTCTCCACTATAAACAAAAAATTCTATTTCTACTTTATCCTTGCTTATGTTCTTAACCTCAAAAGGTATCTTACATAATTCTGACCTCTGGTTAATACTTATTGTTTTGTTGCCTATTTTAACGAAAGTATCATTTATTATAAATATCTCAAATTCCTTTTCCTTTCCTAAAGTATGCTTACAAAGAGATAATCTATCTCCAGAGGATAACTCTAATTTAATACTTGCCTCAAATATCCCTGTTTTGTTTAACAAAGTTAAAAGGTCTTTTTCATCGCCTCCTGCTATAGTTATCAAAATTCCAGGCCTCTCTCCTGTATTTATAATCCTAAACTTTGCTTCTTTTAATCCAAAGGTATTTATTCTTGTTTCTAAAATTCCTATAACTCTTTGCAAAGTATCATTAGACTGATTTTCTAAAAAGATAATTGCTCTTATTCCTCCAACCAAATCTAAACCAAAGTTCAAATTAGTTCTTTTTGGCATACTATAGTCAAAAGAACAATTCATCATTTTCTCTCCATCATACAAAAAAGTTTCTTTTCCTTTGTTAGTATATAATGTAAGCCATCCTTTTCTATCTTTAAAAGTAAATAAATCTTCTAGTTTATGCACAGTTATACATTCCCTCTCATTCAAACAAACTTTTTTCAAAAGATATGGCGTTGGAATTTTTGCATATATGCAAGGTTCTCCTGCTATACTATGAATTTCTATTCCAGATGGATTAAATAAATTTCTATTATTGAAAATGGCAAAGATTGAGAGAACAACAAATATTATCAAAACTAGCACTTTTGGTTCTAATAAAAATTTTTTGATTTTTCTTTTTCTCATACTTCATTATTGTTAGATAAATTTAAAAATATCTTTACTCTATGCCTTTTCTAGTTTTAATCTCGGAAATAACTTTATCTTGCAATGCAGAAGGCAATTTTTCGAAGATTACATCTATTAAGCTATAGAAACCTTTTCCTCCAGTAGCACTTTTTAGGCTTGCCTCGAAACCGAACATCTCTGCTACAGGTAGTTTTGCTTTAATAATGCTTGCTCCCCTCTCACTCTCTATACTTAAAATCTGCCCTCTTCTATTTGTAACTTCTGAAATTGCATTGTTCATCAACTCTTCTGGAACATCTATTCTTATGATTTGTACAGGCTCTAAAATTCTTGGTTTAGAAGAAAGCATAGCTTCCCTTATAGCTTGCCTTACCGCAGGAATAACCTGAGCTGGTCCTCTATGTATAGCATCATCATGCAAAATTGCGTCGACTATTTTAACTTTGACTTTTGAACAAGGCTCCCTAGCTAAAGGACCTTGATCCATTGCCTGTCTAAATGCTTCTCTAAGATAATCATAAGTCTCATGCAAGTAAATAACACCAACCGTAGCGTTTATAAGTAAATTGCCTTTGTATACATCTAACACTTTCTTTGCTTCTTCTTTGTCCAACCCTACCTCTCCAAAAACATCTGCCAATTGCTTAGGATTTCTTACTTTTCCTTCTGGTATTTTACCTTCAATTATCGCTTTATAGACCTCCTCTTCTAGAGGTTCAACTATAATATAGAATTTGTTATGTTTATTAGGAGATTTTCCTTCTATTGGCGAGGGTGTAACATCCTCAACTGTCTCCCTATATACCACAATAGGCTTAGAGGTTATAATCTCTATGCCCCTCTCTCTTAGAGGTCTCTCTATTTTTGCATCTATATGCAACTCTCCAAGACCAGAAACTAAATATTCGCCAGTTTCTTGATTTATGTTAACAACTAAAGAAGGATCTTCTCTTGATACTTGCTTTAGGAAATTAATAACCTTAGGCAAATCAGAAACATTCTTAGGCTCTATTGACTTTGTAACGACTGGCTCAAAGATATGCTTAATTGACTCGAAAGGAGGAATTATATACTCAGGGTCGCAGATTGTTTCTCCAGAGAATGCACTAGATAATCCAACTATCCCACATATATTTCCTGCAACTACCTCTGGCATTGGAATTCTTGCAGGACCTTTATAGATTGATACTTGCTGTACCCTTTCGTTTTTATGTTGGCCTATCAAATGAACTTCTTGTCCTGCCTTTATAGTACCAGAAAAGATTCGTGCAGTGCTTACTATGCCCGCATGAGGGTCAGGGATTACCTTTGTGATTACAGCCACAAGTTTTCCTTTAGGATTGCAGGAGAGCATATCTTTACCAACTTCGCTTTCTAAATCACCATCCCAAAGCTTGGGAATTCTATATTTCTGAGCATCCAAAGGATTTGGTAAGTGTTTTATAATCATATCCAAGACTATTCTATGCAACGGTGCCTTTTTAGACAACTCTTCCTCTTTATCCGAATTTGTCATCTCTATAATGTCTCTAAAAGTAATGCCTGTTTCTTTCATGAAAGGTATGGAAATAGCCCATTTTTTGTAAGCTGAACCAAAAGCTACAGAACCATCTTGAACATTTACTAACCATTTATCTGCAAATTCCTTTTCAGCATATTTTTGGATTAATTCATTAACTTGTGTAATAATTTCTATAAATCGTTCTTGCATTTTTTCTGGGCTAAGTTTAAGCTCTTTTATCAACCTATCAACTTTGTTTATAAAGAGAATGGGTTTTACTCTTTCCCTTAACGCTTGTCTTAAAACTGTTTCTGTTTGCGGCATTACTCCTTCTACAGCGCAACATAGAACTATAGCACCATCAACAGCACGCATAGCTCTTGTTACATCTGCTCCAAAATCAACATGTCCAGGAGTATCGATGAGGTTTATTAAGTAATCTTCTCCCTTGTAATTATGTACCATTGAAACATTTGCTGAATAAATGGTTATTCCCCTTTCCTGCTCCTGCTTATCAAAATCTAAAGCTAATTGTTTTCCTGCTAATTCCTCGCTAAGCATTCCTGCTCCCGCTAACAAAGAATCACTAAGCGTTGTCTTTCCGTGATCTATATGGGCAGCTATGCAAATATTCCTTATCTTTTCTGGTTTCCTCATTAGGTCCTTTACTCTTTCTTCTAATGAAGCCATAAGAATGTAATTCTAAGAAAAAATTTAAAAGAAGAATTTTATACTTACTCTAATTCTTTTACGCATCTACAATTTGTCCATGCGCCAAAGTGACTATCCATCACAGTACCACAATTACAAATCCATGATTCCCCATGATATTTATCCCAACATAGACTATTAAGAGCGTTTGCATCTAACCCTACACTAGCACAATTCCATCCTGCCCCTAACTCTGAACATATTTGGTTACATGATTTATCAGTATCCTCATTTTTAGTAACATTGACATATAGTTTATCCCTTGGATCTTCAGACCAAGGACATTCAAGTCCCCAAAAGTTATGCGTCCCTGCGTTATAATCGCACGTACAAATCAATGTTGTATTGCACTTAGAAGCATAAATTTTATCACCACACCATCCATGGTATTCCTCAGAATGATAGCACACCAAAAATTTATATCCTAAATCAGAGTACATACAATGACAATTATCATCTGGTATGCTAACATCCTTCTCTACTTTGACTTTACATTCCTCCCATGGACTCATTCCAGCCTCAAGTGCTCCTACCTGACCTCTTCCAAAACCAACACCTTTTCTCACATTTTCTGGCGTCAGATTTGAAATGTCATAGTATCCAGTATATCCACCAAAGTTACATCCAGTTTGCTGATTTTGCCCATTAGTATAAACATCAGAGGTTATTTCTTGTGGGCAATATGGTAAGAATTTTTCTTTGATTATACCGTTTTCGAGTAGCCAATCATAATCTCCACTGGTATCTCTAACTTTTATGTTACCTACATTTGTTATGTTATGGCCATACATGTCTAGGATTCCTTCTATTATTACCTTTGCCGGAAATTTCCAAAAGCAATT
>CAZJBU010000035.1:4214-6600 GCA_964544525.1 uncultured archaeon | reverse complement strand
CAATGAATTTGCAAAGTGGAGATCTTAATATCAACTGAACCAATTTAGTGAAATTCAATGTTGATCGAATTCATTAAGTGAATCGAATTCACTTAGTGAATTCGACCTTATAAAGAATTCACTAAAATGAGTAAAGCCTTTGCTTCAATTTCCTCTCAATTTCATCAGCAATCAGACTTGCAATATCGCTTCCATCAGAAGAGACATTCACATTGACATTGATATTGGTCTCAGATGGAGGAGTTGTTCCATAGTGTTCTTCAGGAGGTAAGGGAACTTCAGGTGCCCGATATCCTTTTGCACTTTCCTTAGCTAGTCCTAGAAAGTCATTCCAGAGATCCATCAATTTCCTGATTGCACCATAAGTTGGAATGACCATCTGCCAAATCTGATCAATTGCCCAACCAACCTTTTCAACAGTTTTCTCAATGTTCTTGATCGCCTTCTTTTGGAGATCAACGATATCTTCATGGACTTTTTTGAGATTCTCAAGAGCAGGAACATACTTCTTGTTGATAACATCTTCTTGTTCTTTCATCAGGTTATTAATGTCATCCATGTAGTCCTTACGTTTGCCTTCCAAATTAGTGATCTGATCCAAGACCTTATTGAGTTCTTCCTTAGTTTGAGTGATGTTCTGCTCTGTAGTTTGGAGAGTTCGCATCTTTTCATCAAGTTCAGCTTCAATGTTCTTGAGATCTTCTTCATACTGCTTTCTTTCCTTAGACAAGTTATTGTATCTCTCAGTTGCCTTATTGAGATCGATCTGAGCCTCTTGAAGTTGCAGAATCGCTTCTTGCCTCTCTAACTCAAGTTGTCTCAACCTCATGAAGACATCAGCTTGTTCTCTTGCAATCTGGTTATAGCGATGGACTGCTTCTTGGACTCTCAAAGTTGCATCTTGTACTCCCCATCTAGCAGATTCAACTTCCATCTCAGCTTCTCTGACTCTCCATTGCTGATCCTCTAAACGTTCTCTCAAGATATCAAGGTCTCTTTCTGCTTCCCATACTTCCCATGAAGATTCACCATATCTCAAACGGGCAATCTGAAGTCTATTCTCAGCAATTTCAATTTGCCTCTGAAGATCAATCAACTTCTCCCGCTCTTCATTAAGTCTCCTCTCAGCTTCTTCCAATCTGAATGTTGCTTCTGCAACTCTCCATCTAGCTCTAGCAATCTCGAAGGACTGCCTTTGCAATCTCATTGCAATATCACCAAGTCTAGCTCTAGCTTGAGCCATTCTCAATTCAACTTGCTGTATCCTCAGACTAGCTCTAGCAACTCTGAGCCTAGCTCTAGCGAGATCTCTTTCGACTTCCTTGACATGTTCAGTCCAATTGTTCAAGATCTGCTGAATCTCAGCTCTCCTCTGCTCAAGATCAGCAATTGCTCTTTCTAGTCTGCTCTTCTTTACAAGCAAATTGGAAAGCTTAGTCTCAAGAGTTGTCCTCTTCTTGTAGAGTTCTTCAAGTTGCATCATTATCGAGTTGAGACCAGCTTGAGCACCTTGTAACTTCCAAGAGATTGCTGAAAGTTCTTCAATTGCATCTGCTAGTTCTCGTGCTCTCTGTTGAGCTTCTTGCATCTTCATTCCAAAGAAGCTCACATAGGGTGATACGGTTAAGAGTCCACCTGATAGCTGATGAATTGCGACTTGCAGATTCCAAATGCTATTAGCCAACATGTTAGAAACTCTTGTGTCAAATTGTGCCCAAATGAACAAAGTCTGAAGAACACCAGCTAGAACTCCTATAGCAACTGCTCCAGCAGTAGCAAATCCACTTAGTCCTGATAATGCTGTTGAAAGAAGACCAGCTCCACTTCCAGCTTGTGCCATCATATCAGAAACGTACTTAATCGAATTAGCTAAGATCTTGATCGATGAGACTACCATCACAAAAGTCATTGCTAGAGTTCCAATTCTACCAGCAGTATCAACAAATTGACCGATGCTTTGGATTCCTCCTCTTAGAGCAGGTGGAATCGCCAACCATAAGTTGTTCAGAGCTGACTGTCTCTGTTTGAGATCCTCAATTGCTTGAGCTAAGTTCCTGATCTGACCTTGATATGAAGATGAAATTCTAGATGCTTGTTCAACCAGCAAGTTGTATCTGACATAGGCTTGAGCTAAGGAATCGAGTTTTGAGTACTCAACTCCATAGAGTTCAATTGCTCTCTGTTCAAGCTCTTCTTTGGTGATCATTAAGCCAATACGTCTCAGTATAGCCTTGTTGCCATACATGATGTAGTCGATGACTCCTTGCGATGCCTTTTCATAATCACCAAGAACAATTGTTGCAGTCTCAATGATTGGAGTTAGTTCCTTGAACTGAGCTACACCTAGACCAACTGCATCTGCATAAGCAAGTGCTTGAAGAATTCT
>CAZJBU010000035.1:2719-4114 GCA_964544525.1 uncultured archaeon | reverse complement strand
TTTAGAGAAAAACTAACTAAATAGTCTTAAGCGTAACCAGATGGAAATCTAAATCTGCGACGTCTAGCCCTGATCTTGTCTTCAACTGTCTTGGGTTCTTGCATCCTTTTCAAAATCAAATTGGTACAAGCAACATCAAATGCAAACTTGATAGTCCAATCATCTCCTGTGTAGTACTCAAGAAGTTGAGATGGCAGTATCTTCCAATACCAAGAGAGGTTAGCGATTGCCTCTAGGAGTTGGTCTCCCTCTAGGTCGAAAGGAAGGTATTTGTGGAAATATCGTCTCTAAGACTTTAACGAAGTCATCCCAATCCTCTAGAATTGCATCAATAGTTTCATCATCAGCATCAACTATGCATTCCCTGAGAAGAGCTTCAATTTGATCCAGATCCCACTCGTAGAGAGGTCTAGTGAAGACATTAACATTGATCTTCTTCCTTAATTGAAGAGCCTTCTTAGGTGTCAGAGGCTTGACCTTGATCTTCTTGCCAGATTTGAGTTTAACTTGCTTCATCGAAAGAAACTACTTTCTGTTTTAATATGTGCTTTAGTAACTTGAGACTGTGTTCCTCAATAGGATGCTCAGTTTGTTGGTCATGTCAAGCAGTCTGACAGTTACACTCTGAATCAATCTCTCTCTTCTGAGTTCTGAACTCCATTCTGTGATAATGGCTTTATCTGAAGTTACTTTCAGCTCGTAGTTGTAACCTCCTGAGATCTCTTTGCCAACTACATCGAAAACTAGGCTTGATATCTCAGTTCCAGCATCATATTTGTCGAAGATTGAAGAGTCCTCAAGGATCAGATCCATCTCGATAGTTCCTTCTCTCCAATTGAGAGTTGGTCTGAGGTAATCTGCTGATCCAAGTATGTAGGACTCATCGATCCCTAGAGTGTTCTCAATGGTCAGTCTGAAGGCATTGACTTTAGCAGAAGCACCATCTATGGTAACTGTTGCATCATTTGAAGTACAAACACTCAGATCAGGATAAGATGGACTCAATGCTGAAGTTCTCTTCTCGAACTTATTTGCATGGAGACTGATTGTAGCAGTTATGATCTCTCCAACTGGTGCTTCTAGCTCCATAGAGACAATTGAAGTGTTTATCGCTCTGATGATCAAGAAGTCATCCAAGTTCTTTTCAACTGTGAAACAGTCCAAGTAAGGATCATCAGTTGGTGTGAAAGTATGCTCGTAAACTCCAGTTGTTGGTTCTGAAGTTGAAACATCTTTGAGCAGTCCTTTGAGGAGCCATCCGATCTGGTTGAAGTCAATTGGCACAGTAAAGTCTCCTTCTACCCAGTCTCTGATCCTCACACCAAATGGAGTCTCCTTGAGAGTTACGACATCGGGTGTTATGACATCTACTCTTGGATTGACACTTTCCTCAAC
>CAZJBU010000035.1:0-2619 GCA_964544525.1 uncultured archaeon | reverse complement strand
ATTGCCTCTAAGTCAGCAACATTTGAAAGGACTTGCTTGATTGCATTCATCACATTGAAGATCATGGTTTTGCCTCCCTAACTAATCGAATCATAACTCTCTTAAAGGATCTGATGATGTAAGGTGCAATGTCTTCTTTGAGCAGTCTAGATATCCATCTAGTTCGCTTAACTCGACCAGACCTACCGTACTTGAAACCAACTGCATAGGAGACTATCACTCTTCCTTCTTTCCTAAAGACATAAGGTTTCATTGGTCTACGTCTTCTTCTAGCCCAACCTTTTGAGCCATATTCCAAGATCAATCCATAGCGATAACCATGAAGTTCCCAAGTTGGAACTGGAAATGGTGTGCTAGTTGCCCTTAATGATTTGGCTAAATTACCTGTTCGTTTTGGACAATATCGCTTAGCATGTCTCTCAAGATATCGGGTAACAGAATATCTTGCCCATCTGAATAGAGGTCGAAATAACTGTTTGATCCCTTGTCCCCAAGCAATTGGCTCATGGAAATCAACTTCCAGCTCTATTGCCATTAAGATCGCACCTCTAAGAAGACTTCATTGTACAAGATTTTGTTATTTGGTGCAATGTAGGAATTGACTCTAATAACTCGATAAAGCCGATCAACCTTGATGAGATCACCAGTCTCAATCTTGTAAGTTGAATCACCTATCTTGTACTCTGGTAAAGTGATCAACATGAGATCAAAATCATGAAAGATGACTTCTCTTTCCTGAAATAGCCTAGATGACTGAGTTATCACCAAACACCTGATATCGACAACTTCATTATCCTTGATTAGTTGAACTGTGTCCTTGAGCATCTTGATGATCGGGATCATAGCATCCCCTCTCCAAATCTACCTCTTTCCTCTTCAATCCTAAATTCTCTAGTAACTGCTCTCACTTGCTCAAAGAAGATGTTGATGATGTCCCTGAGCTTCTTACCACTTGCACCAAATCCAAAAGTGTAACCTCCAATTCTGACTGTAGATGGCATTAAGGCATATTCTCTCCTAAAGAGCAAGTAACCACAGATTGCAACTACTGTCTCTTTGCATAAGTCCCAATCTGGAACAACTCCAAATGGATATCGCCTGTATTCAACATAAAATGTCTCATTTGAAGTCGGTCTCCTTTCAGCTTTGACCAGACCTCTTTGGGCTATCACATCTAGAACATTGACCGTAGACCAAGAGTACTCCTCCTTGTTGAAGCAATAGATTTTGACATCATTAGCATCGATCACTTTGTCAAAATTGATGTCTGCAATAACTGGTTCTACTGTGAACCAAGTTAAGCCTTCTTCTACCCAGCTTGTAACTTCTTCGTACTCCCAAGTGGTAACTTTGAACAAGAAGAGCACATGACTCTGCTCAAGCAATTTGCCTAGCTCAGTATCATCAATGAGTTCACTTGAAACTCCAAATGCTGTTCTAACATCTGAAATTTGGGCATACATCAAAGAGAGTTACATCTTGAGTGGAAAAATGTTAAGAGAAGTCCAATCCCACAAGGGAATGGACTATCCAACAAGCGATCTAGCTGATATCCTCGGAGTTCTCTGCTATGTTGAAGACTATCGCTACAGCATCATCCCATAGTCTGGTAGTAGCTATGCTCTGATAGAAGTAGTACTCCTGTGCATCAAGGTCTGGATCTTCCTTCTCGTAAGTGGTTAGATCTCTCACATTATAGAACTCAAATGGCTCAGGGAACTGTCCAACTACAGCTACATCTGGTGCAAGTGAAGAGACTATAACTTCTAGTCCGTATATCCTGCCTATAACACCTCTCTCGAAGATTCTCTCAGTCAGCATACCTACCTCTGTAAATGTTGCCTGTTTCACTAAGCTGTAGTCTGCATAGGGTGGTATGATTATGGCATTTGGGTTCCAGTTGTGAGCTATTACCTTGTGTCTAGCTAGAGCTATATCATCGTAGTCAAGAGTTCCCTTAGTGGTTGCATCGATGCATAGGTCTAGAGAAGTGTAGTCATAGGTTACCTTCAAAGTTCCAGCTCCATCGGTAGTTACTTTGAGCTTACCATCGTAGTAGTCTACAGTATAGTCAGTTATTGAAGTTCCATCAAGAGTTACACTCCTTACCTTGAGAACTCTATCATGACCAAGATCGATGGTGTGAGTTCCAGCTCCACCTATGTCATGTTCCTCATTCACTACCTGAGTTACACCAAGTATAGTCTTGTAGCACTCGGTGTCTATGAATACAGCTAAGGCTCTAGCTACATCGTCCATGAGCCTCTCTATAGCATTGATGTCCTTGAGCTTGATCATCTCCCAAGTTATCTTGATGGCAGTACCGAACTTTACTGGCTCAACTTCCTTGTAGCTGAAAGATCCCTCCTGATAGTCTCCAAGAGCAGAGGTTAGTGAA
The DNA here is from genome assembly GCA_964544525.1 of uncultured archaeon. GTDB lineage: Archaea > Aenigmatarchaeota > Aenigmatarchaeia > QMZS01 > QMZS01 > CAZCGS01. The sequence continues at coordinate 221 of CAZJBU010000035.1, read as the reverse complement.
GATCCCTCAGATACCTGAACTGCTTTTACTCCCTTAGTGTAGTAGGGTATTACTAGCTTTCTTCCAGCAAACCAAGATGCACCAGCGGGTACTCTCCTAGTCCTCATTAACTGCTTCCATATCAGCTTAGGCTCTGCCTTCTCCTTGACTTCCTTGACTAGCAATGGAGGGAGTATACTAGCTAGATCGCTTGTTGAGAACATGGCTAGTTGTTCTAGAGT
>CAZJBU010000034.1:0-6759 GCA_964544525.1 uncultured archaeon | reverse complement strand
TCAAAAACATTTCGATAGAGTTAAGTAAGATAAATGTGTTGATAGGAGCTCCCAACAGTGGTAAATCAAACATCCTTGAAGCTCTCCTTTTCTTTGGTTTGCCTCATGTTGCATCCGAGATTAAAAGAGAAATTGAAAACCCCGAAGAAAACTATTCCACCAAAAATTTTCTATTTGAACTTATGAGTAAATGCATTAGGTACTCTACCGAAAACAGCTTTTTGGACCTTTTCCATCAATGGAGCGCAGAGAATACAATTAAAATAAAAACAGAAGATGTTTCCCTAGAAGCTGGGCTCAAAGAAGGAAATCTTGTGATAAATGGTTATTCCCTAGACAAAATCTCAGAACTTTCAAAAATTGGAGAAAAAATACTTCCTGTAAGATTTTATTCCTTTAGAGAATTCAGGCCGGAAATGAGCTACTTGCAGTTTATTCCTTTATATCTTTTGCCAAACGGTGAAAACTTTAATAATGTAATATCCAATATACCAAAAATTAGGACTTGGTTGGACGGATTCTTAAAGGAAAAATATAATTTGGCTCTTGCAGTAACCTTACATTCCAAAGATGTCAAAATTATAGATGCAGGTGCAAACATTTGGCCAGAACTAATCGCTGAAGGTCTTAAAAGATTTATTTACTTTTATGTTGCGATAGCGTCAAACGATTTTTACGCCCAACAGTATGGCGAGAAACCTATTATTTTATTAGAGGAACCTGAGCTAAAGATGTACCCTGATTTGATCAACGAGTTGATAAAAGCTATTTTAGAAAGCAAGAACTGCTTTATTATCTCTACCCATAATCCTATTCTGCTCTCTTTTTTGATAAATTCAAGGGAAATCAAAAAAGGTGAGTTAAAGATTTTTGGTGTGAGAAAGGAGGAAAACGAAACAAAGGTTTATGAGATATCTTTGGAAAAGGCTGGAGAAAAATTAATGGATGCTGACGAAATTATCAAGGAATGGGAAGAGTTGATATGATAGCAGTAATTTCGGAATGTTGGGCTAATTATGGATTCGGGAAAGCTATCACTCAAAATCTAAACATTAAAGTTAGATACATTCATGCAGAAGGTGTTACTAAGGTGGGAAAGAAATTAAGGAAGTTGCTCAAAAAGGGTTGGAATGAATTCATACTCATTATGGACTTGGAATCAAATACCCAGGTTGGCGAATGGGTAGAAGGTTTTCTGAAAAGTTTTGAAGATAGGTATAGCGTTTCTTCCTTCCAAATTTCCAGAGCGATTAGCCTTAAAAAATGCAAAAACGGAGAAAGGATAATGATAATTCTTTTTGATCCTTTCATAGAGGAAGCATTCATAAGGAAATATGATAAAGAGGTTGAACAAAAAAGAGATAAGTACAAACATAAAGAAGGGAGGGAGTTAATTGTAAAACTTGTAAAGGATAAAAATCCGGAGGAAGTGAATGAAATTGCGAAAAATATATTCCAGTTTTTCAGCTGAAATCTTTTAAGTTGTACAGACCTATTCTTTCCTTTTCCGTGCAATGAACGTTTTCTTTCAACTTCAATTTTCCGTTCACAACAAAGTAAAAATTCGGATTTTTAGATATTCGATGCATTACCGGCAAAATTTGAATTTCCGAGCCTTCCTCCAAGATAGGATTTTCAACCAAATCCTGAGGAGCATAGTTGCTTATTATATCACTCTTTTCAACATTTTCAGTACCTACAATTTCCCAATCCTTTACAAAGAAATCGTTTTGCCCGCCATAAGGCAAAAAACTTACAGAATCTTTAATTTTGTCCTTAATCTCTTCTAACCTTTCTATCTTACCGGCGATTGCAATTAAATAAGTAGGCTCATTAACTATGAAAATCTGAGTTGCTCCTCTTTCAACCCCTTTAGCTTTATATTGAAGAAAGGTAGCGTTTTCGCTTGCAATGCTACTATATTTAAGGAGCTTAGCCCCAAATAACATTCCATTAAATTCTTCCCTTAATCTTTCCCTCTCTATTCCTAAAAAAGCTCCGAAAATTCCCGCAACCGAGGTAGGTAAAGGAATAGGATAAGTTAAACGAAAGCCTTTAGTATAATGAACCTTGAAAAATGCTTCAAAAAATGAAATTTTTAAAATTAAAGCCTCCATACTTTAGATAAAGGATGTTATTTTTTCTATTGCTGCACTTACAGAAACCTTTGCAATTTCTTTTGGAACTTCCTTTATGTTATCAAAATAATCAATTAATAAAATTTCTATCTCTTTACTTTCAATTTTATTTTTTATCTCTTCTCTTTCTATCAATTTTCTCAATTTTTCTATATCTACTCTTTGACTTTCAAAATCATAATCCAAATATTGAAATACTGGTAAAGCTCCTTTTTTAGATAAAACAACTATTGCAGCAATATATTCAGGAATATTTAGAGAGTTTGTTCTTCTTGGCAAAACATAAGATGGGGTCAATAAAATTTCTGAAAATGCTTTAATTCTTCTTGACCTTTCGGAATCATCTATTTTATAAATCCTTTTTCCCTTAACCTCTTCTACCTTTAAAATCTTTTTGGCTTCATCTTCTATCTCCCCTTCTTCAAATCTTCCAACATTCTCATAAATAATGCAATTTAACCTTCCTATGAATTCCGCTATTTCAACTTCAAACGGAACTGGATTTCCTTCTTTCTTTCCTTCTCTTGGAAATCTTGCAGCAAATTCAGCTTTAATTGGAGTATCTTTTAATGCCTTAAAATAGGATAATGCAATGGGAGCTTGCCTTCTTCTTGCAATTTCTCCCTTACCTTTCGTGACCATATAACCAAATAAATCATTATCAATGAATTTTAACGGATCTCCGGTATCACTCAATCTTAAAGTCTCTTCTGCTTGAGGATTTTCAATAAGAGGATCAATTTCAAATCTCCTCTCCTTTAGAGCTTGCCTTATAGCAAATTTTATAGCTCTTGCAGAAACAAAAGGCAATACTTCTCCACTTGAAGAATACATTTTCTTTAGAGTGATTCTTGTACCTATTACTTCATCTGCATTTACATTTCCAGAGATTTTTCCCAAAATCGAAATTTGCACAACCCTATCCATTTTCTACACCTCCAAAAGTTTGACTAGATAAAGCATTCAGAAAACCAGTTAATATAGCTGCTTTTAAATAATAAAATTTGTCTGCATGCCATTCTTTTTTCATTATTTCCGGATTCATCTCTATGTTAGCCTGAATATTTGTATTTGTTTTATACTCAGTTATCCTTTCAGAAAGCTTTTCCAAAAATCTTCCTGGTGTTTCCTCAGCTCTTATATCGAAAATTAATCTTTTCAGGAGCTTTTCACCATTGTTCACTTTTAATATCTCCTTGCCTGTTGCAAATGCCCATCCAAAAAACTTTTCATATCCCATAATTTTTATTTAAAAATTAAAAAATATTTTCCATATCCTCCTTCTTCACACCCAAAAACACTTTCTTAAAAACTCCAGAATGAGGCAGAATATAAAATGCTACAGAATCTTCTTTTTCATCTATAATTTCCCTTAGGCCTAACTTTACTTTCTCAAGCTCAGCTTTTGTTAGCTCTCCTTCAAAAACAGAATTCTGAACCCAATTGAGATATTTCCTTAAAAATTGACAAACTTTATTAACCCTATTAACATTAACATCATACACAATAATCACATACATAAATCTTTTCTTTTGCATAAAAATTACTTTATGAAAAATACAGGATTGCTATTCCAAAAAGTATTTAAATTTTTTGGATTTATGTTCTTATGGAATTAGAAATAACAAATCCGCACTGGTTTGATGAAAAAGATGAAGATATAGAGAAATGGGAATCAAAAAAAATAAAAATTGTTCCGAAGTGGTTAAAAGAAATTTCTTTGAAACCTTTCAGCTTAAACTTTGTACTAGGTCCAAGGAGAGTCGGAAAAACTACTGGATTAAAATTATTGATAAAAAATTTGATAGAAAATGAAATTTATAAACCAAGAGAAATAGTTTATATAAATGCTGATCTTATCCCAAACTTAAAAATTTTTCAAAATGTTTTGAAATTTGTCTCTGAAGAAAAATTTAGGATAATTATTATAGATGAAGCAACCAGCATCGAAGATTGGTGGAGACCGCTAAAAGGATTTATAGATGCAGGAGCTTTCAAAAATAAAGTTATAATTGCTTCAGGATCTCTTAGTTTAAAAATAAAAAAACATGCAGAACTATTTCCTGGAAGAAGAGGCTATGGAAAAAACATTGAAGTATTGCCCTTAAATTTCAGAGAATTTTTCGAGATATTTAATAAAAAACCAAAAGAAGTTGAAATAAAAAATCTATTTAAAAAATATTTACTTACTGGCGGATTTTTGGGAGCACTAGAAAACAGAAGAAGTTTTATTAAAGAATTAATAGATGCATTTGAAAGCGAGATTCTTAAATTGAAATTAAGTACTCAATTATCTTTTGAGATCCTATCCTCTCTATTACCAAAACTACCATCAGCACTCTCTTATCAAACAATAGCAAGTGAAATTGGCATAGATTACAAAACAGTTAGAAGTTATTTAGAAACTTTTGAAAATATGTATATATTAAAGATTGCTTATTGGAAAGATAATAACAAAATTTCATTTAGGAAAGAAAAGAAACTTTTCTTTAGAGATCCTCTTATTTTGACTTCCTTTTCATTGTGGACAGGCAAAAACTTCCTAGAAAGTGCTTTGTTTGAAGGAATTGTACAGGAACATTTATTTAGAAAATATGGAGAGATATACTATTTTAAAAATAGATTTGAAATTGATTGCATTGCAGGAGATCTAAAAATAGAAGTAAAAGCAGGAAAGCCTCATAGAAAATATCCAAAAGATGTTTTAATTTTGGATGAAGAAAATATCCCAAAATTTTTGCTTGAATTATATGAGAAATAAATTACCACCATATTACAAAAGGTTTATATCTGCTCATTCCTAACAAATGTTTTATTAATTTATAGCATTCTAATCTTATTAATCTTTGATAGCTTATCTTCCTTCTTAAAGTTTTGTGCTTAATTGTAGTTTTTAATTTATTTTCAAATTCTTGCAAAAATTCTCTTTTTCCTTTTTCATTCAAAACACAAAAATTTAATTCTTTTTTAAAATAACTTTCATCTATCTTCTTCTTATTTGCTAATTTAAAGATGACTCTATCTGCAAGTAATGGCTTAAAAATTTCCGCTAAATCCAAGGATAAAGAAAACCTTCTTTCAAAAGGCTCGTGTAAATAACTTATGGCAGGGTTTAGCTGAGTGTTATAAATTTCGGAAAGGCAGGTAGAATAAACCAAAGAATTTCCAAAACTTATAAGTGCATTTATCATATTTTCTGGTGGTTTTCTTGTTCTTTTGTCACATTTGAATCTTCCTGGTACAATAGAATTCCAAGAAAGATAATATCTCTCTCTTGCATTTCCTTCAATTGCCATTAATTCCGAAATTTTGCTAGCATTTTCTATTTTTTCAATTAAGGTCTCTATTTCAGAGATGGATTGGCTTAAATCTTTGCCTTCTCTTTCATAATATCTTAGATTAACAAGAATATTTTGTAAAGAACCTCTAACAAAAGCTTTTGCTAAATATAATCTTCTTTCTTTGTTTAAGTAATGCTCTACTTGTTTTACTAGAATAAAACCAGACACTAGACTTTCTCTTGGCCAAAAGCTACCTTCATAGAATCCATATTTATTGAAAAAATGGATGGGTACTTTGTATTTCATTAGATAAGATAAGGCACCTGATTTTATAGTAACCCTACCGTAGCAAAAGATTTGATAGATTTTCTCTACAGGCAGAATTTTTCTTTGGATTTGATTATTCTCATCTCTAAAGAAAAAGTAAATTGTATTATGCTTTCTCGAAATTATCCCGTTTTTTAGAAGATAAAAGTTTATTTTGGCCATAATTTCAAAGATTTGAAGATTTAATTAAAAATACAATCTTACTCGGAATAAGTGTTAATCAACCATTTTATTTTTGAATAATTTATCTCTTTCCGACCGCCTGTGTGCCTGCAGAACTCTATACAATTTACATCCTCCTCAATACTTGCTGCTTTAGATAGCTTTGATTTTATAGTGGTTCTTAACTTTTTACAGTAGCTGCATCTATATCTATATCCTGGAATTTCTATTGAAAATCCTTTTTTAAGTTTTTTAATTGTAATTTCCTTACTGTAAAATTTCCAATGCTTACTTTCTTCTAATATTTTTTCAATAACGCCTATAAATTTTTCATCAGACATGCTAATGAAAATCTCACAAAGCATAGGAGTTTCCCTTTTTATCAGAAATGTACTCAGTTTTATTCCCATAAAAAGTAATTTTTCTAAATTTTTGTACTATAGCTTTTAATTGCTGAGTTTTTAATTCCATCTCATGTCTGATTATAACCATCGGAGATGTATACAAATACATTTAACTGAAAATGCTTTCAATCCATCTCATGTCTGATTATAACAATTTACAATATAACTGGCTCTGCATACGGTAAACTAACTTTCAATCCATCTCATGTCTGATTATAACCCTTAGGGCCAGCACGAATTTTGCTGTAATCCCAATTCTTTCAATCCATCTCATGTCTGATTATAACAATTTACAATATAACTGGCTCTGCATACGGTAAACTAACTTTCAATCCATCTCATGTCTGATTATAACCCTTAGGGCCAGCACGAATTTTGCTGTAATCCCAATTCTTTCAATCCATCTCATGTCTGATTATAACAATTTACAATATAACTGGCTCTGCA
>CAZJBU010000033.1:0-6768 GCA_964544525.1 uncultured archaeon | reverse complement strand
TGGTCTCAATCTTAACTAAATTATAATGCCATAACCTATTAGACACCATCTTCCATTTATTTGTTTAGATAAAGAAATTTTTGTTCCCTTCTCTGCGCAGATAGGAAGAGTTAATTTTATCTCGGCTTTTTTGCTATTAATTTTAGTGATTATTCCTAAACTTCGATTTACAAGGCAAGATATCATTACTTTATCATCCTTACTTAAATTGAAATTTTCAAATAAGTTGTATTCTATTTCTATTTCATTTCTTACATGAGGAAGTTTGCCCACATGCCCTGCAAGATTTCCTGCAAGTTTGTCGTTTTTGGTTATCCAAGGATCTAAAGATGTTTCAATTCCAACTAAACCATAGGGATTAACCTCTTCCAGGTTAAAACCTCTTTGTTGTATATTCACAACTTTTGCTTTTAGTGGAACGACTTTACCTTCATGAAATATCCCGGGCAATATTTCTATCTCTTCACCAACTTTTAGTCTGCCTTGCAAAAGAGTACCTCCTATTACTCCTCCTTTTAAATTGTCTAAAGTGGTACCTGGCTTATTTGCATCGAAGGAGCGAGCAATTAAAAATATAGGTTCTTTATTTGAATCTTTTTTTGGAGGTACAAAGTAATTATCTATTGCATCAAGGACATATTCTATGTTTATGCTTTGCTGTGCAGAAACAGGAATAATAGGAGCGCCTTCTGCAATAGTGCCTTTTACAAATTCCTTTATTTCATTATAGTGCTCTAGTGCTCTTTCTTTTGTTACCAAATCTATTTTATTTTGAACTATAATTATTTTGTCTATACCCGCTACCTCTAATGCTCTTAAGTGCTCTATAGTTTGAGGTTGAGGACATTTTTCATTTGCTGCTATCAAAAGAATAGCAGCATCTATTAGAGAAGCTCCTGTTAACACTATAGCCAATAAAGATTCATGCCCAGGAGCATCTAATAAAGATACAGCCTTTTTAAATTCGCAATCTCCAAAACAATATTTACACTTAGGTGTTGGAGAATATAAATTACAGGAAGGGCAATAGTATATATCCAAATCTGCATAACCTAGTTTAATTGTAATTCCTCTTCTCATCTCCTCGCTATGCGTATCTACCCATTTTCCAGTTAGAGCTTGAACCAGAGTAGTTTTTCCATGATCAACATGCCCAACCAAGCCAATATTCATCACAGGCAATTTTTTCTCCATAAATATTTTTAGAAAACCTTTAATTATGAAAAGAGGTGATCTGGTTATATGCAGGGTTATTGAGATTCATCCAAACTCTGTAGATGTAGAAATAATAGAAGAAGGAGTTGAAAAGAGAGCAGGAATTATACCTATAACCGAGATATCTAGGGCATGGATAAGAGATGTTAAAAAGTTCATCAAAAGAGGAGATTTAATAGTTGCAAGAGTGGTATCTACAGAGGGAACCTTTGTAACTCTATCTCTAAGAAAAGTAAGTGACTTTGAAAAGGAAAGAAAGATGAAAGAATATAGGGAAGAACAGGCAGCAAAAAGGACTTTAATGAATATAGCAAAGGAGGCCAAAGTAAATTTTGACAAAATTGAAAAGAAATTGAAAGAAGAATATGGATCCCTTGCGGAAGCACTTAAATCATTAGAGGAAAATTTAGAGGAATTTGAGAAACTAAATTTACCGAAAAACTTTTTAGAATTACTACATAAAAGAGTGTGTGGTGAAAAGAAGAAATATATGATAAAAGGTCTTCTTGAGATTCATACATTTAGTCCAAATGGTATAAATGAGATAAAAAATGTATTGAGAAAATTGAAGAATATAGAGGTCAAATACACTTCTCCAAAATTTATGTTGGTCTATTGCACTACTGATGCAAAAAAAGGAAAGAAATATCTTACTAAAAAAATGGAGGAAATTGTAACTGAATTCAAGAGGCAGGGAGGTTTCGGAAGTTATGAACTTGTAGAATAAAAAGTTTAAATTTATATTAAAAGGATGATGATAAACCTAAGCGGAAAACAGATAGAGAAGATGATGAGGCAATTAGGTATCGAAGCAGAAGATATTAATGCGGAAGAAGTTATAATAAAGTGCTTGGATCGGGATATCATAATTAGAAATCCAAAGGTTACAAAGATAAAAATGAAAGGTGAGGAAAGTTTTCAGGTGGTTGGAGAGATAGAAGAAAAAATTACAATAAAGGAAGAGGATATTAACCTAGTGGTTGAAAAAACGGGAGTCTCTAGAGAAGATGCGAAAAAAATATTAGAAGAGACAAGAGGGGATTTGGCTCAAGCTATTATGTTGGCAAAGAATGATTAAAACAAAAATCTAAAATACTTTAGAAACAGCTTTGCAAGAGTAAGTTTGGATATATTTGAAAGATTTGCAGTTATAGGAAAATCATAATCTTTGATGTTCTCTATGCTCAATTTTTCTATATCTGTCAGCAATTTTACAATATTTTTGTTATTCATTTTCTCAAGCATTCTTCTTATCAACATTTGATATCTAATTTCTTTTCCCAGTATTTTTTTCCACTTTTTTTCGTACTCTTTGAAGTTGGGATTCTTTTTCTTAATTATTTCAGAGGCTATTTGTGAGGCTATTAGTGAATATATAATGCCTCCTCCTGTTAGTGGCTTTGTTTGAGCGCAGGCATCTCCTATAAGTAAACCATATTTAAAGTAAGATTTTGTTGGACCTATTGGAATAGTGCCGCCATATACTTCCTCTATTTGAGCATTTTTGCTTTGGATGAACCTTTCAAATTTGTCATACAATCTATTTTTAGTTGCCAATCCATATTCAATATATTTTTTCCTTGGGAATTTCCAAGCAAAAAATTCAGAATAATCTCTATCTAAGAATACTTGGAGTTCTTTTGGCATTTTTCCTTTTGCATAACAAAACTTCGCAAAGTAGAACCTTTTAGGATTTTCATCTACGAAAAATCTTCTTGTGATAGAGGCACAGCCGTCACATCCAGCAATATATTTTGATAGATAATATTCCTTGCTCTTGGTTTTGATTGCAATTTTTCTATCTTGCGGGAAATCCTTCCCTGCACCCTGGAAGGGGGCTCCGCCCCTTTCCAAACCCCTTAAGATAAGATTTTCTCTTATATAAAATCTCTCTGCCCTATCCCAGATAAATATTATTCCTTTCTTTTCTAATTTTTTGAATAGCCAATTTTCTAATTTGGGTCTATTCAATATTAATGCGTTAACTTCTAGTTCAATATCTTTGTTTTCACAGAAAATCCTTGCAAGGCCTATCCTTTTTTCTATTATGTTTTTTGGTAATTCTGGGAATATATCTAAAATCCTTTCAGATACAATTCCTGAGCATTTTAAGGGAAATCCTATATTTTTATCTTCTTCAAATATTGCTATTCTTAGATCACTATCCCTTAGCCAGTAAGCTAAAGATAAGCCAGAAATAGACCCTCCAATTATTGCGAGATCAAAAGTTTCCATAACATAGTAAAAAGGCAATTTTTTTAAATCTTGAGGCAAATAAATTCTTTTTTTTATTTTTATTTTTTATTATTTAATCATGGTAGAATATATAAAAAAGCCTATGATGGGTATAGAAATAGAATTTTTTAGTAAGGATGATGACATAATAGCTGAGGCTTCGGAAATCTTTCCTTTGTCTCCTGATATAGAAATACACAGAGAATTCCTTCCTGTATCTGGACTGGTAAAATTCTATGAAATAAAAACCCAACCAACACCAATTGAAAATTTTGATGAAATAAAGGAAAGATATACCGACTTTATGGAATTGCTAAAGGAGCTAGATATATATAGCGTGCATATCAATTATTCGGATGAGAAATTAGATGGTACCTTAGACAACTTATGCTTAATTTTAGGTATATTCGCACCCGAGTATATGAGCTTCTATTCTTCCAAAAGACTTACCAATGATACGCTTGGATGGATAGAAGTAGAAAATAAGAAAATACCTGAGGATGAGTTGTATTGTGTATCAAAGAGAAATCCTTCTACCTCTCGATCATCAAAATGTTTAGAGTTAAGGTTTCCCTGTTATAGCGATATAAATCCTATAGATATTTTGGAATATGGGATAAAAAATATACATCAAGTTAAAGATAGTGATTTTTATTTTCCAGAGTTAACTGTTTTAAATATAACAGAAGATGTTTCATTCGAAGAAAAGGTTGAGAGGAATCTCTTCTGGTGGAAGTGGTTACCGAGATACTCATTATATTCAAGGCTTAGAAGGGAAGTTTCTCTCTATATAATTAGCAATTACCAAGACATTGTTGACAGATTCCTTTCTATCAAAGAAAAATTTCTAGAGAAATTTTTAAAGAAAGAAAAGTACTACAAAGCAAAATATTTATCTACTATTAAAGCCTCTGTTAAAGTGTCTAACTGGTTAAGCAAGAAAACAATTTCAGATATAAAAGAAATTATTTGTTAATCTTCTTCCTAAGTTTTTTCCACTCATCAAACAACCTTTGAGTTTCTTCAGGTAAATTTTCAATATCACATTCTAAAATCTTTGCACATTCTTCTGCTATATTATGCATCTTTGCTAAAAATTCCTTTGCAGTCTCTCCTGCTTTAAATTCTATCCTTATAACATTATCAGCAACTTTTCTAATTCCGGTGATGACTATTTCTTCTATCTCGCCTGTGCTGTTGCAATGCAATCCTGAGCAAGCTTCAACATCAAAACCTTCTATTTCCACTATCCTCAAATCTTTTGATGGGATAAAACCACCTTGATATATATCAAAACCATATTTTTGCTCTGCTTCACTTCTTTCCATCCAGAATATATTTACTTTCCTATTTTCCTTTACTATTTTGTTCGCAAGCTCTTCTATTTTGTTTTTTTCTTCATTGCTTATATTTTTGAAATGGAAAACATCTAAATGAGCTCCTTGCTCTGTTTTGAAAGCGCCTGCCTGATTTGCATGGAATCCCAATACTTTTTTACAGGCACCATTTATAATATGAGTTGCAGTGTGATGTTTTTTAATTATATTTCTTCTCTCAACATCTATTACGATTTCCACATTCATACCTTCTTTTAACCCTTCTATGCTATCTACCAGATGTAAAATCTTATTTTGATATTCAATTACTTTTAGAACTTTCTTATCGTTTATATAACCTTTATCGCAATCCTGCCCAGCAGCTATTGGGAAGAAAATTGTTTTGTCAAGCACCACCCAAAAGCCTTCATCATCTTTAATTATCTTTAAAATCTTTGAGGTATCTCTAGTTATATTTTCATAATATTTTACCTCTGTATCTGGTAAATCTTTGACATCATAGCTTTTTGTTTCTTCCAATTCTTTTTCCTCCTTTCTCTTTTTTCGCTTTCTAATTCTTTCATAATACTCTTCAGGTATCTCAACATCAGGTTTTACTTCTTTTATTATCTCTGCATCAATTCCATGAGATTGATATAGCATAACCAAGGTATCCAAGTCAAGCACAGAAATCCTTTTTATTAACTTCTTTCCTTGTTCTATATGCCTTAGATATTTTTCTTTTTCTATTTTTAGTACTTCTCCGACAATATTCAATTTCTCTTTATTTTTTAATTCAGGATATATTACGCTAAACTCTTCCGCAACTTTTTCCATTATTTTTTCGAGTTCAATATCGATTTCTTTCTTCCTTATCAAGGAAAGGCATCTTCTCAAAATTTTTCTTAGATTGTAACCTCCTCCAGTATTGCTCGGCAACGCTCCATCAAAAATTGCTATTAACAATGTTCTAAAATGATCGGCAATTATGGCTTGTTCATCCTCTCTAAAACCAAAACTTTTCAGATATTCCATAGTCTTTGGAAATGTTGTTAAATAAGAGCTCTTATATCCTGTAGTAACCCAGGCATACCTTTCCAATCCTGCACCCATGTCTATAACTTTAGTTGGTAAATCCTCTAACCCTTTATCAGTTATCTTATACAAGGTATAAACTTGATTGCCTAATTCTAACCCTCTAACAAAGAATTCTAATGAAGAGCCTAAGGATGCACTTCCATACCACATACTTTCATGGAATACCACTTCTTCCAAAGGAAACTCAAAGTACTTTGTTAGTAGTTGTATTATATATTCTATAGCCTCTTCCATAAAATAGACATATTGGTCTTTTGTGTTGAAGGCATGCTGCCCCACCATTATAAATCCAGAGTAGTGTCTTCCAGTTACTCCAACATTCTCTAAATCATTAAATCTAAGGCAAAACTGAGGTATTAGTAAAGGGTTTGCAGGAGGTTTTGCTATACCTTCTACCACCCATGGAATAAACGCATCTATTGAGGCCTCAACAAAAAAGATATCATCTCTCCATTTTGGTACTACAGGATATCTATTTATAATAGCATGGCCATTATCTTTGAAGCATTTTGCCCATAGTTTCCAAGCTTCTTCATAAGTGCACTTTTTCCCTACAGGATTTCCTATGAATCCGTAAGGTTCTTTTCCTATTTTTTCCCTACATTCAGGCTCTTCGCAATGATTTCTTTCTTCTAGACTCCAAAAGAAATTTTTACAAACCTCACATTGAAATCTTTTAAATCCATACTTTTCTAAAACTTTTACTGGGAAATATTCTCTATAATTTTCAGTAAATTTCTTTTTTAGTTCCTCGATGTTCATAAAAAAGGATTTACGGAAAATATATAAAACTGAAGAAATCTATTATGAAGCAAGTTATTATCGTTAGGTCTGATTTAAGGAGGGGTAAGGGAAAATTAGCTACACAGGTTGCTCATGCGAGTTTAGAATCTTATAAAAAAGC
>CAZJBU010000032.1:0-6943 GCA_964544525.1 uncultured archaeon | reverse complement strand
TTTAGCAGGCGTGATATAAAATCTTGCCTTACCCTTTGATTACCCCTTCCTCACCAAAGGAAGGGGCTCTGCCCCTTTCCAAACCCCAAAGTTCTTGCACCTTATAAGAAAATCCTGGCGGGGCTAAAGCAATTGTCGAATAACAGTTCGAAAAGTTTTTATAAATTATCAATTTGTATTTAAATGAAAAAGTATGTACCAAAAGATACTGAATTGGAAAAAATAGAATACAATCTAAAGAAAGGAGACGGATGCAAATATACTGACGACGGCAAAAAAGACTGCATAAGTTGCCCAAGGATACTTTGTTAATTTTTTTCTTTTTTTATTTTTTATGAAGTTTGAAGATGCTCTAAAACTTTTGGAACAAGAGATACAAAACGAAAAACTTATAAAACATTGCTTGGCGGTAGCAAAGATAATGGAAAAATTGGCGGAGAGATTAGGAGAAGACAAAGAAAAATGGAAAATAACAGGGCTTTTGCATGATATTGACTATGAAAAAACAAAAGAAAATATGGAAAAGCATGGATTACTAGCAAGAGAGATTTTAGAAGGTAAAGTTGAAGAAGATATAATTAAAGCTATTGAAAGGCATAATGAATTTACTGGCAATCTGCCTAAAGAGAGAATAGATTTCGCTTTGATTGCAAGTGATCAGGTTTCTGGTCTAATAATTGCAAGTGCTTTGATTTTACCTTCAAAAAAGTTGAAAGATTTAAAGTTAGATACTCTGAAGAAAAAGTTTAAACAAAAGGATTTTGCAAGAAATGTGAAAAGAGAAAAAATTTTGTATTGTGAAAAATTAGGCATAAATTTAGAGGACTTTTTGGAGCTTAGTTTAGAAGCTTTGAAAAATATTGACAAAGAATTGGGACTATAAATTTAAATCAAAATTTTTTGGAAAATGAAAGTTATTTGGAATTTTCCCATGATAAGAAGATAAAGATTCCCTGAGAATTCCTGAAATATCTTCTGGAAAATCGTGCTCTTTAATACCTAAATCTCCTCTATGAGTCCAATCAACTATTATATATTCTGTTTTGCCATTTTTGCTTCTCTTTATTATATTGTTATCTCTCACATCTCCAAATACAATCTCACCAAAACCATTTGACTTTAAAATTTACTTTCCCATTATGATAGCTGATTAACATCTTTTTTCTATAGTTTCTTTCCATACTCAAAATCTTTTCCAAATTTTTCATTTCAGAATGCAAAGGTTCTTCTCCTTTCAACTTTCTCCTGCAGAACTAAAAAAGTATAACTGTCGTTATGTGTTATTGGAACAATGCCTATTGTCTTTGCAAATCTGAATTTTACATCATTATTCTCATATAGTACAATAGGCTCATATAAATTTGCTATTAGGCCATAAAATTCACATAAAAATAGTTCTGGCTTTTTATAGTATTTTATCACATAATTACAACTTTCCGATTCGGGTATGTATACATCCTTCCTTGTTCCACTCACAACAGTCCATCTTTGCCTCATATTCCTTCTAAAACTTTTAAAGAAAGTTTTGTTAAGTGTTTTATTAATGGTACTGAGTTGAAAGGAGAAATAAAGTTAAGGCAGCATTTCAATTATTACCCTATAATACATAACTCTAGATAAGTTTCAAAAAGTTTACAGTGTAAACTAAAATTGCTTAATAATTAGGATTTAGTTATAATCCCTTTTGCAATTTTCACACAAAATTTTGCGCTACTAAAAGCCCATTCTGCATCTTTTTTTGTATATTCTTCTGTCGGAATGAAATCAATAGCTCCATAAAAGGATAATTCTCTTTCTTTTCTCAGCCTTTTTGATATTGTTGCCAATTTTTTGACATATTTTTGATAAGTTTTTGGAAGTTTATCTTTGTGTAATATCAAAATTTTTCCGACATCATGCCACTTAGGTACTGTAATTCCCTTACTATATAGAATGACCCTTAAAGATAATTCAACAACCTCCTGAGATTCCCTAACAACATCAGACCAATCTTTCTCTTTAAATAAAACTTCTATAGCCTTAAGCCTCTTCTCGCACTTTTCTAAATAGCTCTTAGCAAGTTTTTCACTCATTTTCTTAATAGTTTATCAAAAGAAGATTTCCCCTTTATCATCCAGTAACCTTCTCGGAACATAATTTTATTTTCAATTTTTTCTCTTAAAAAGGATAAATATTTCGAAAAAGAATTGTCTCTATCATAAAGAATTTTTGAGTTTCTTATGATGTCCAACAATATAGGATTTCCTTCTATTTTTTTAAGTGTAGTTATAATTGGATTTATTTGTAAATTTTTAATCCCTAACTTTTCTGCTAATTTTTCTATTTTATTTTCTACTTTTTCAAATTTTCTTAATCTTTCTATCCTGCTCTTAGGCAATTTTTTACATAAAATTAAAAGGTCTATATCAGATTCTTCTATAAATGTATTTCTTGCTACAGACCCAAAAACCACTACAGAAACCAAATTTTCTCCATACTCTTTTATAAGCTCATCTCTCAACTCTTTTAGAATTGTATCCATTTTCTGAAATAAAGTTTTTCTCCTCATAAAATTATTTTTTAAAAAATAGAAAACTTTTCTTAGTTAGCCTCAAAACTTTTGACATAACAGACATCAATGGAATCAGTAACATAGATTTCCATACTACTAAGTTCGACTTAAACAATTAAGTGACATGGCGATGATTGTTGCCTTTTGGTTGGTTTTCAATCCATCTCATGTCTGATTAAAACTAATTAGAGAGGTTTTAATTCCGTACAACATCTTGGCTTTCAATTCATCTCATGTCTGCTTTAAACCAAAACAAGCAATAGCAGAAAACTTACAAAGAGAAACTTTCAATCCATCTCATGTCTGCTTTAAACGTGTTCCTTTGGATGAGGAAGAATAATATGGAAGCCATCTTTCAATCCATTTCATGTCTGCTTTAAACTTTTATACCTGCAACATAACAAACGATGGAAATTTGATCTTTCAATCCATCTCATGTCTGCTTTAAACGTGACCTCCTCCCCTCGCTATCGCAAGGGGCTTCCACCTTTCAATCCATCTCATGTCTGCTTTAAACCTTAAATCATATTCTTTTGATGTTTCTAAATATAACTTTCAATCCATCTCATGTCTGCTTTAAACCTTTCATACTTCTACAAACCTTTCTCGTGTAGTTTCCTTTCAATCCATCTCATGTCTGCTTTAAACAGGCAGACGCAGGATTTAACCATGTGATAATACTATGGCCAGCAGGGAACTTTCAATCCATCTCATGTCTGCTTTAAACGCACCTATAAAAAGTGAAGAGGAATTGGAAAGGATATCTTTCAATCCATCTCATGTCTGCTTTAAACATATATTACACAAATATAAAATAGGCGAATATCTCAACTTTCAATCCATCTCATGTCTGCTTTAAACAGGTTATTAAGAAAAAGAGAAGAAGGACCGGTAGCAGACTTTCAATCCATCTCATGTCTGCTTTAAACTAATGATAATTGCTGAGAATTTTCCCAGAAGGATACAACCTTTCAATCCATCTCATGTCTGCTTTAAACTTAGACGAATACTGTGGAGGAATTCCTTTCGATGAAATCTTTCAATCCATCTCATGTCTGCTTTAAACTAGCGGGAAAGCATACAGTCGCCTACCATTTAATAGGAGACTTTCAATCCATCTCATGTCTGCTTTAAACTCGCTTGTAGGTACATTTTCAGGATACTTTTTAAATGCGCTTTCAATCCATCTCATGTCTGCTTTAAACGATGAATTATGACAGCAAAAAAAATAATAGAAATTCCTTTCAATCCATCTCATGTCTGCTTTAAACGCTAAAGACATAATAGCGAATCAAAAATGGATTTTACTTTCAATCCATCTCATGTCTGCTTTAAACCTTGCAAAAAGGTTACAGAAAATAAATAATGGTTAACCTTTCAATCCATCTCATGTCTGCTTTAAACAAACCGAAACTCCTTAAAATTTATTGGTATAGGAAAGATTTAAAAAGAAAGGCTTCGGGGATGTGGGATAATAAGGAGTATTTATAAAGATCCGCGGAAAGTTTACAGTGTAAAATTAAATTTAATCTGAAAAACAAAATTCAAAATAACTACATTTCTTACAATAGGATCTAAAAATAGGCTTTGGAGGTGTCTTTAGAGAAACTATCTTATTAATCTCAAGAAGAACTTTTGAAAGTTTGTTTTCATCCTTAGGAGTTAGAGTTATCTCCTCTTTTCTTTTTTCTTTGGGATATGAAAGAATACCTTTCACATTTGAAATTCCCTTAATTTTTTTGAGATACCATAAATAATAAAGGAGTTGATGATAATGTGCTTCGTAAAATTTACTAGACTTCTTGATATCAAATACTATTAAAGTAGTTCCTTTTTTTATAAAATCTAATGAAACTGTCTGATCTATTAGAATATTTTTTGATTTTATCTCCTTAAAAACAGATTCTTCTAGAATTTTTCCTAAGACAACTAAATCAGATTCTTGTTCTTGTGTAACAAAATGAGAAAAAAGCCAAAGTTGTGTTTTACAATGAAAAAAATAGTTGACCTTTATTCCTCCTATAAGCATTTCAGAGTCTATCTCTATTTTTTCTTCAGAGTTTTGAGAAAAATTGCCTCGCGCTTGCGATTCCGTAGGCTCTGCCTCTTTTCTTGAGCTCATAATTTATTTTCATCTCGGCTAATTTAGTTAAAAGTTCGCCATTTACATAATCCTGGAGGAAATAGTAAAGAAGCTTGTTCAGAAGGCTTGCGCTCTCTTCTTTGTAATCCTTATCAGCCGCATAAAAAGAGAAAATAAATTTGGAAATTTTTGGAATTTCTCTTTCAGAAAATTCACCGTACCAGCGCAGCATAATTCTTTTGAGTTTAGGAAAAACATAAACCTTCTTTTTCTGTCTAGGAAGAACGAAAATGAGGAGTAGAGAATCATCCGTTATCTTTGGTATTTCCTTTCCTCTGATTTTGGCAACCTTTTCCCTTTCTTTCCAATCTTTCCAGAACTTAGCAAAATATGAGAGAAAAATAAAACCAAGTATAAATTCTTTGAGGGGAATGCCTCTAGGAACTTCCAACCGGGAGAGCATTTCATTTATGTTTAAGCCAGACCTCTCTCCAAAAATCAAAAAATTTTCATTGATTAAATATTCTCTGAATTCTTTGCTAATTTCTTTCGGAATGTTAGCAAGATTAAGTACGTAAAAGTGTTCCTCTCTCCTCTTTGGATCAAAATATCTGCAATGAACCCCGGTAAGCAAATGATACAGCCACCACCACAATTCATCTTCTCTTGGTTTCTCTTCGGTAATGTAAAAATTAGGTGCCTGCTCTTTGCTAATTATAAAAGGAACTACCAAAGCGCTGTAACCTTCCTTCAGAGCCTTTTCAACTATAAATTCACAAATTTCTTCAACTTTTTCTTCAATCTCTTCAGGTGAAATCTCCAACCTTCTCCCTAAAGTTTTTATAATGTATTTCCCCTTTCTGAAGTTTGCTTGTAATAATCTTTTTACAATTGGTAAACAATATTCTCTTCTCTTTTTATCCTTCAAAAACTCAAACAAAAGTTCTCTGTAGCTCATATTATTTCACCTCTCTTTAGCTCATAAAATCCATATTTTTCGTCATAAATTTTATTTTTAAAATTGATAATAGGAAAACCTTTTTCTTCTTTTGATACAGTACCCCTTAACCACCAGATGGGAACAGGAACCGCTACTTCCTTTATTTGGGCAAAGAGTTTCAGTTTTTCTTCAAACGATAAGCCAGAAAAGGATTTTGAAAGTAAATTTTGGACATGTTGTTTGGTTTTTTCATCCATAATACACTTTTGACAAGGAATAACCATTATTGTAAAACCTTCCCTGTAATTAAGCAACTTTCTCATCCTCTCATCATCCATTTCCAGAGAAAAGAAAAATTTTAGCAAATCTTCCCAGTGTTCTATCCTAAAAACTTTTTTCTTCTTCACTTCTTCTATTTCCTTCAAAAGTTTCTCATAAGTAAAAATGGTATCAAAAGAATCAAGCAATGCTTTTTCATCTTCCAATTTATCTCCTTCGAACATCTTTATAATCTCTCTTGCATCGCAAAGCTCTTCATCGGAATAGGGATATCTTTCCCTATCCTTTCTTTCTGGCTCGAAAATGTAAGTATTTATTTCTTTTGTTTTATTTCCATATCTGTTTACCCTCCCGAATCTCTGGATCAAGGCTGGTAGCGAGGCAAGTTCTGTAAACAAAACATCATAGGAAATATCTAGAGATACCTCGCAAACCTGAGTTGCTACGAGAATGTGGGGTCTTTTCTTGTACTTTTCTATCCAGGTTTCTTTCTCTTTCCTGTGAAGATACATAAACCTTGCATGGAAGACAATAAAGTTCTTTCCATACTTCAATCCGAATTCTTCCTCAAGTTTTCTCCCTATTTTTATGGCTTTTTCAACTGTATTCACAATTACTAAAACCTTCTTCCCTTTTTCTTTTTCTTCAACAATTTTTTCTAAATAATTTTCGATATCTCCATTTATCCATTTCCACATAACTCTCCTTTTTTTCTTATACCCATAGGAAAAATCAAGGAAGCCAAAATCCGAAATCTTAATATTCTCTTGCAAATATCTTGCCAAAGCCCTAGGTAAGGTTGCGGACATGAACAAAACCCTCAAGTTATAAAGTTCTTTATAGGCTTTGATAAAATAGGTTATAAGATAAAGCATTAAGGGATTCAGTAAATGGATTTCATCTATTATCAAGCCTGAATTTCTGAACATAACTCTTTTTGTGTAATATTTACCAACTTGCAAGAAAGAAAGTAAAAATTGGTCTATAGTGGTTATAACATAAGGTGTAATAAAGTTTTTAAAGAAAAATAATTGGGAAAGCTTTTCATCATCTTCCTTTATCTCGGTATCGAGGAAATAAAAATATTTTG
>CAZJBU010000031.1:0-7049 GCA_964544525.1 uncultured archaeon | reverse complement strand
CTTACGCTATAGCCTATGCATGGAAGCAGATTGAGCCTGAGGTTGTTGCAGCATACCCAATAACCCCGCAATCGCCGATAGTTGAAAAATTTTCTGAATACGTGCAAAAAGGAGAGGTAAAAACTGAAATGATTTTGGCTGAGTCGGAGCATAGTGCAATCTCCGCCTGTGTTGGAGCGAGCGCTTCAGGAGTAAGAGCATTTACTGCAAGTTGTTCTCAAGGCTTAGCCTTGATGCATGAAATTTTGCATATTGCATCTGGCTTAAGACTACCTATTCTTATGAATATCGCTAACAGAGCCTTAAGCGCACCCATAAATATTCATTGCGACCATAGTGATACTATGAATGCTAGAGATGCTGGCTGGATTCAGTTTTATTGCGAAAACGGGCAGGAAGCTTATGAAACGACAATCTTTGCATTAAAACTTGCCGAAACAGTTAATTTGCCTGTTATGGTTTGTATGGATGGCTTTATAACTTCCCACAGCGTAGAGGTAATTGATTTTTTGGAAGAGGAAGAGATAAAAAGATTTGTGGGCGAGAGAAAACCGGCATATTCACTTTTAGACTTTAAAAATCCAATAACAGTAGGGCCTTTGCAATTGCAAGATTCCTATTTTGAAACAAAGATTCAACAGGAAAAAGCCATGGAAAAAGTATTTGAAGTATTTCCAAAAATAGCAAAAGAATTCAAAGAAAGATTTGGCAAAAGGATGGATTATGTAGAGGAGTACAAAGTAAAAGATGCTGAAGAAGTTATAGTTTGTTTATCCTCTACAGCTGGTACAGTAAAAGAGGTTATAGATAAATTAAGGAAAAATGGCAAAAAGGTTGGTTTATTAAAAGTAAAGTTGTACAGACCATTTAATTACCGACTAATTGCAAAAAGATTGAAAGATAAAAAAGTTATTGTCTTAGATAGATCATTAAGTTTTGGTGCCTTTCCTCCTCTATATACAGATATAAAAATTGCCTTAGAAGGAAAAGCAGAAGTGTATAGTTATGTATATGGTTTAGGAGGAAGAGAGATAACATCAAAGGAAATTGAAAAGGTATTTGAAAATGTCCAAAATAAAAAAGTAAAAGAAAAGGCCATTAACTACTTAGGTGCGAAAATTAGCTAAATATATTTCCAAAACCTTGCATAGCACTTTCCTCTTCCTTTTTGATTTCTTCTAAGATTTTCTCTTTGTCTTCAGCCCTTTCCAATCCGAATTCTTTTTCAAGCCTTTCTATTGCCTCCTCGCTTCCTTCTATTACCAAATAAAAATTATCTCCTATCTCCCTAAATGTTAAACTTTGCCTACTTATTAAATCATCTTCCTTTACTTTCTGCTGAATCTCTGCTTTCTTATCCTTTGGTATAACAAAAACTTCTTTAGTCATAAAAAGAAATAAAAAAATATTTTATATTCTTAATCTTAATGAACTTTTGCTCCTTCTTCTATTTCTTTATCTAAAGTTACTAACGCTAAATTCCCTTCTTTATCCTCAGCTGCTAGAATCATTGCCTGGCTTTCTATCCCAAATATCTTTTTCCTTTCTAGATTTGTAACAAAAACAAATTCTTTCCATAATAGCTCTTCTGGTGAATATTTGTTTGCTATTCCTGCCACCACTATTCTCTTATCTTCATTTCCAAAATCAACTTCCATTTTTATTAACTTATCTGAACCTTCTACTCTCTCCGCTTGTACAACTCTCCCAACTTTAAGTTCTATCTTAGCAAAGTCTGAAAAAGAGATTTCTGACATAATAACATTAATTTAGTTTTTAAATAACCTTTATTACATCCTTGGGCGCTCCTTCGATATTTTCTAAATACTTTCTCAAAACCTTAGGAATTTCGAAACTTTTTTCATCAATTTGATAGTTTTCGATTATTGCACAAATCGCTCTTTGCGTTGCAATAGCAGTTGAATTTAAAGTATGTACAAATCCTTTCGAAGGCAAACCTTTTTTCTCTGCATACCTTATATTTAATCTATAACTCTGCCAATCTGTACAATTTGAACAAGAAACCAACTCTCTAAATTTTCCTTGATTAGGGAACCATCCTTCTAGATCGTACTTCTTACTTGCCACTATACCTAAATCGCCTGTGCAAATATTAACAATCCTGTATGGAATTCCTAACCCTTTGAAAAGAGCCTCTGCATTTGCTATCAATTTCTCATGCCACTCTTTGCTTTGCTCTGGCAAACAAAAAACAAACTGCTCCACCTTATTAAATTGATGAACTCTGAAAATTCCTTTTGTATCTTTACCATGCGCTCCTGCCTCTTTCCTAAAACATGGAGAAATTCCTGCATAGAGCAAAGGTAATTCCTTTTCTTCTAAAACTTCATCCATATGCATCGCTGCTATAGCATGCTCTGAAGTTGCAATAAGATATAAATCTTCTCCTTCTACCTTATATATCACATCTTCAAAATCGCTTATAGAAGTTACTCCCTCATAGGCTTTTCTCCTTATCATATAAGGAGGATTTACAATCTTAAAACCTTGCTTTGTTAAGAACTCTAAAGCATACTGTATTAGAGCAAAGTCTAACCAAACCAATTGGTCTAGAAGATAATAGAATCTTGCCCCAGAAACTTTTGCTGCTCTTTGTATATCTGCCAAGCCATTTAATTCAACAAAATCTGCATGTCCCAAAGGCCTCTTCTCTATAAGCTCGTATTCCATTTTCCCTAAACTTTGATTTAGAAATTCTTGTTCATCCTCTCTAACAACTTTTGCCTTTCCAAAAAATCTTATTGGCACATTCTCTGTATCATCTTTGCCTATTGGTACATCGCTATCCAAAATATTAGGAAATGAAAGTAAAATCTTTTCTCTTTCTTCTTCTAATTTCCTTAATTCCTCTTCCTCAAATTTTAATTTGTCAGCAATTTCTTTTGCCTTCTTTATCAATTCTTCTTTCTCTTCCCTACTTGCTTTAGCAATTTTCTCAGACAATTCATTTCTTTGCCTTCTTAGTTCTTCTACTTCTCTTAATTTCTCTTTCCAAAATTTATCCAACTCAATAGCCTTATCAACTAAATGCTCAGGCTCTCCTCTTCTTCTTTGCGACTCTCTTAGCAATTCTGGATTTTCCCTTATTGCTTTCAATATACTCCACATAAATAGGGTAAACAAAATTTTTTATAAATACCTAAAAATTAAGTTATGGACATATACAAAGGTCTGTCTCCTATATTTGCAAGTGTTCTTCTAATTTCATTGAGCTTGTTCTTAGCTGTATTTGTGGGAATATGGGCTAAAAGCTTTACAGAAAAGCAACTAAGCTATGCTAGCAAACGCATAAATTGTTTAGGTGCAGAGATAGAAAAAATCGCATTTGACTATGACGAAAATTCCAAAACAGGATACATAAAGATAAAGAATTGGGGTGTTAACTTAAGTGGATTTATAGTATATGCAATAGACAATAAAAAAAATAAAGAAGAAGTTCTAAAGATGGTATCCAAGGTAAATAGCGGAGACACAAAAACTCTTTATTTTGACCTCTCTGGAGCTAAAAATGTTACTAGTATAGAGGTTGTAGCTTTACCTTGCACAGATGCAAGAATCATTCTATCTTTAAAATAAAAATTTTTTACACAGAAGAAAATAATGCAGAAAAAAATAGACTTCTTTGATGTAGTGGATTATCCTTTGATGACAGAAAAAGCAATAAATATGATAGAAAAAGAAAATAAATTGGTCTTTATCCTAAAAAAAACAAGTTTTACTAAAAAGGATGTTAAAAAAGTTATAGAAGAGGAATTTAAAGTCAAAGTAGAAAAAGTAAACACATTGATAGATAGAAAGGGAAAAAAAAGAGCAATAGTTAAGTTGAAAAAAGAATATTCTGCTCAAGATATTGCTACAAAATTAGGCATTATTTAGTTAGTTATTATTAAATTTTTCTGGATTGCTCTCATTATTCTCTACTTTAGTTTTTCTTCTGTTTTGTTCATCATAGTGAACAATATTTAAAGTTTTTATTCAGTAAAATTAAACCTTCTTTATAAATCCTGCCTTAGGCTCATAAATAATTCCTTCTTTTTTGAGTCTAAACAAGAGATTCTCTGCCTCTCTTAATCCCTCTTCTTCTGCCCTTCTAATAATTTCATCTACTGGCACTTCTTTGCCTATCTCTTTCTCTAGCTCATCTATTATATCTAAAAGAATCCTGATTTTTGATCTTTGCGAGGCAGCTATTGCTGACTCAGCCCTATCTATATCTATCTTCTTTGATTCTGGATCAAATCCAAGTTGCATTAATGAATATTTCATTATCTTTATTGCCCTTTCAGCATCTTCTTGTGTTGCTTTATCCTTTAGCCTTATCTTTGCAGAGGCTTGAGCAAGTCTAATAAGTGCTTCGAACTGTCTAAAAGTAATAGGCACAGTTGAATCTTCCTCAGAATATGCACTTCTCTGCTTTAAAAAGAAATCTTTAAACATCTTCCATGCGGCATCTGAAATTTCTATATGCTCTATATTTTGCTTTGCATAGGCTATATACTTCCTTAGTAAAGGAACAGGTATTTCTGGTTGTGCATATTCTTTATCTGTTCTTGCTCTAAAAACATGATCAACCATAGCTTCATCTCTTTCCAAATTAGGTATATCTTTCATCACAAATTTTAAATCAAATCTAGATAGAATGGTAGGAGGCACAGCAATTTGGTCTGCTATTGGGCGATATAAATCAAATCTCCCCAACTTAGGGTTAGCTCCGGCAAGGATAGAAGTATGTGCAGGTAAGGTAGCTATAATAGATGCCTTCGCAATAGATATGGATCCCTGCTCCATTGCCTCATGGAGAGCAATCATATCTTCTTTGCTAACTTTATCAAATTCATCTATTGCCAAAAGACCATGATTACACAAGACTAGAGCTCCTGCCTCCAAAACCCATCCTCCTGTGAATTCATCCTTTCTTACAGTAGATACTAACCCTGCCCCTGTTACTCCCTTACCAGATACATACTTAGATTTTAAGGCTAGGTTTGAGATTAACTTCAAAAGTTGAGATTTACCTGTTGAAGGATCTCCAACCAACAATATATGAATCAAATCTCTTATTTTTGTTCCGTCAGGCATTTCAAAGGGAGTGCCTCCAAATAATTGTAATAAAAGACCTTCTTTAATTTCATGATATCCATAAATACTTGGTGCAAGAGAGGCTACTAATTTCTTAAATAAATTCTTATCCTTTGCCAAATCCTCAATTAAAACCTCTTCGTCCTTAGTAATTTTTAACTCTTCAAATGTTTCCTCAGTAGGCTCTATATGGTTCGCCTCAACATAAAAATCTGACTGAGTTGCCTCTTTACCATGTATTTTCCTGGGAAGTTCTTTTAATATACCAACAACAATAATTCTATTTCCAGGATCTGTTCTTCTCTGCATTAAGGGTGTGGTTAATTCCTCCTTTAAAAAAGTTTTTACTTCTCCTGGCTTTTCGCCAGAGGCTATTTCAAAAGGCTCTCCAAGGATTATCCATCTAGAGTCAAACATTTTTTTCTCCTGAAGAATAAAGCCGGAACGCCTTCCACACTTAGGACATATTCCAGGAGCTCTTATTGTTGATCCTGCTTGATCTACTTCAATTAATTCATTACAATCAGGACATAGAAATATTGCTTTGTACACTCTTGGCTTTACTTCACTTGCTACCTTGACTATACCTTCTACACATATTAACCTATTTAAATGTTTTGATCTTAGATTCCTTATCCTTATTTTTGCAGAATCAGGAATATTTTTAAAATGAATTGGAGCTTCCTCTATCTCTGGAATGTCTATTTCCTTTAAAGCCTCTTTAAAAAGAGATATTACCTCTTCCGGCTCCTCAAGCAACTTTTCAGCTATATCTGGGAGTTCCAACTCCAAAGTTCTAAAATCGATCTCAATAGGCTCTCCTTCAACAGTTTTTTTCAATTCTTCATAGCAATGTTCCCTTAAGAAAGAAACTATTCTATCCATAAATTTAAATTTTTGGTAAAATTATTTATGGGCACCAAATGTATAAATGTGATCTGCGAGAACTGTGGATTTCCAAACCGTATACCGATAAATAAATTTTATGATGGATATGATGGGCCTTTCATTTGTGAACGTTGCAAGAGAGAGCTAGGAATAGAAAATATATTAGAAGATGAATAAAATTATGGCTTATTTTACTAGAAATGATAAAGAGATAGATGAAAGCATTGCCTTAGGTATAGTGCATTTAAAAATTCTTAATAGTACTGGCCTCCCAATACATAAAAGTATAGAATCTGTATCTAAGGAAGGATACGGCATTTTCTCTAACGAAATGAAAAAGGTAATAGCAAATGTGAATATTATAGGAAAGGATATTGCTAGCGCAATAATAGATGTTGCCAAAAAAACCAGATTTACAAAGATAGAAAGGTTTTTGAAAGGATTGCACAGCACTATAGTTTCTGGCAGCGATCTTTCCCATTTTCTTGATTCTGAAGAAAAGCTAGCAATAGAAGGATTAAAAATTAATTTGAGAAAGAAAACAGAACAACTAGGAATCTTACTGGAATTGTTTAGCCTGCTCTTTTTAATTGCTCCTCTTATATTTATAATAGTGCTTTCTATATTGTCATCAATTCAACCACAAGTATATAGCATCTATATACCCTTATTTATGTCTATAATTTCTTACATAATTTTGCCTGTGTTTGGAGTGATATTTCTAATTTCGTTAGATAGGATTATTTAACCTCTATTATGACCAAACAATCCTTCCATTTACTCTAATTATTATATTTCCAAAACTTGGTGGTGTAGTGTCTATGGTTATAGGAATGGTTGTTTTGTTTGAGTTTAAGGCTTTGTCATAGGAAATTGCTGTTAGGTTGTATTTTCCATCTTGGGTTACTGAGAGGTTTATTGTGAAGGTTCCTTTTTGGGTTGTAGAAGTTTGATTTATTATAGAGGTTCCTTTGGTTATTTTGATGATTGTGTAGTTATAGTTTGTATCTAGAGAGGTTAGGTTTATAGAGATGGTTTTTGTATTTAGGTAGGAATTTGGT
>CAZJBU010000030.1:0-7185 GCA_964544525.1 uncultured archaeon | reverse complement strand
ATAGCAAGGAAACATCTAACATAACCAATTGTCTTCTTAAGAATTTGTTGCCCATTAACATAGGATATGAATTTATATTTAGAGGAACTGAAAGACAAAATATAATCTCAAGGAGGGAAATATCTTCATATGAAAATGTTTTTGTTTCTAGAAGGGTAGTTTCTGGTATAGATAATTACCCAACTCCGACAAAAGGATACACAGCTAGAGTTTTTTTAACTAGTATAGCAGCAAAAGAAACATGTTCTTATCTTTACTTCCCAGGATTTTTAGGGCAAGGAAACTTTGTTAGATATTTTTACTTACCCAACTTTTCTAAAGTAAAAAGAGTTTATTTAGAGTTAGATACTTCTGGAGCTCCATTCAAGGTTTGTGTTAATAGCCAATATAATTGTTCTTCTTATCTGCAAGAATACAACGCTTCTGAGATTATGAAGCCTTATGGTTGGAATCTTTCAAACTTAGCAGATTTTTTTATTCCAGGAAGAAATATCATATACTTTCTTTTTAATGATTCTGTACCTTATACACAAAGATACTTTGCTGGAGGTTATTTAGAGATATGTTATGAGACAAATTCATTTTCTCAGAGGAGCAGAAATTCTACTTACCATTTTTTTGGAATTTATGGCATGGTAAATTTGTACGATGGTTTCTATATTCCAGGTACTATAAAAAACATGAGTTTATATTTGCACTATGATTTACCAATTAAAAATTCATCATTATTTCTTACGATAGGTAATTCTACCATATATCAGAGCAACCTTACAGGGAATAATATTACTGTTTTTATGAATAACTCGGAGTTGTCAGAAAAAATAAATTTTTCAGAGATAAGTTTAAAAACAGTGCCTTTAAGGTTAGGTACTATAGCTAATGAACTTAGAGAAATTTCTGGCTATGGGAATGCAGATGTTATTCTGATAACAGATCTTTCAGGATCAATGAGGTGGCGTTTAGACAGTGATAACGATGGAGTAGATAGAGATTGTTGTAACGGAAATCCTTGTTCCAGCGAAAAGGAATTAATAACTTGGATGGAAAATGAAAGCAATATAATCTATGATGCCAGTACTTCTAGAATATCTTTGGCTAAATGTTTGGATAAATATTTTGTCTACAATATACTAAATTTAACTGGCAATAGAGTTGGTCTGGTTGGCTTTTATGGAGATCCTTTTTACCCTTATAAAGGAAGAACTACTGCTCATGATCTTTCTATGGATAAAAATAGTTTGTATACAGAAATTGATAATTACTTTCCAAGAGGAGGTACTTGTATCTGTTGTGCTATAAATAGGGCTTACAATATTCTAAATGAGCAGAGTAACAGCTCTAGGAAGAAATATATTATTGTGATGTCTGATGGAATTCCAACTCATCAGTGTGGCTCTTTAGGAGCAGATGAATGTCAGGGAACTAGAGATGGTTCTTCTGGAAATGAAGGACTTTGGTTAGGATTTGGTTCAGGGTGTTATGGTGGCTCTGATGATTGTGATACTGATGATTGTGAATGTGCAATGCAAAATGCAAATTGGTCTTCTTGTAGAGTTTATAATGATCTAAATGCAACAGTATATTCAATAGGGTTTGGACCTGTTGCAAGTTGTTATTCCGCAAACTGGACCTTACGTGCTGTTGCAAACTGTGGTAATGGCACTTACTATGCCTCTCAAGATGGAACAAAGTTAAAGGATATTTATAAAAATATCTCTGAGCAAATAAATGCCCTTTCTTATGTGAATGAAACTCAAGTTTTAAATATAACTTTTATACCAAATGCTACACTATATGAAGATTCCTATATTTATTTCGAGTATGATCCTGAAATCTTTATAGAGCCTTATTCTTATATCTCTGTTAGACTTTCTTCTGATGAGTTTAGAGGCAATATAACTTCTCCTAAAAACTTTACTTTTTTCTTGGCAAATAATACAATAATATCTAATGCTATTGTAACATCTTATTCTTCTGCTTATTGGACCTCTTTTCTATCAGTAAACAATCAGACAGTCTTTTTATTATCTGATTATGGGAAGGACTTTACAGTTTTGGGAGATCCGTTTATTGTGCATATACCTTCAGAATTTTTTCAATATGGAGAGAATTTAATTCAAATAGATACTGCTATAGGGGCTGAGAGGAATGATACTACTGGAGGTTCGCCATCTGATAAGCTAATTTATACATTATCTGTACCTGCCTCTGTAGAATACACAAAAACTTTTACTAAAGCAGAGGGAAGTACTATAGATGTATACTATGATTTAAACCATGATGGTTTGCCAGATGGAAATGATAGTATAGTTATAGGAGATAACTCGAGCGATATATTTGATCCGGAGCAAGATGCCATAGATTACGCATTTTGTAAATTGCTAGATTTACTCAATTTTATAGATGATAAGAATAGTCTTGAAAATTGCAACTTAAGCGATGTAAAGAGGGACGGAGGAGAAGAAAATCCAATAGATATAAGAATAAATTCGCCAGGCATAAGACTAAACATAATTGAAATTCATGGATTGCCTATGCTTGTAGGACCTGCAATTGCTGAGATAAGAATATACTCTTAAATCTCAAAGCCATCAGGTAAAACAAATACATAGCCTTTAGGCAAAATAATTTCTCTCCCTTCGATCTCTACAAGGACTTTTTGCTTTTCTAATCTTCTCCTCTTTATTATCTTAAGAATCTTTCCGAATTTTCCGCTATTAGCTCCTTTTATTACAACTACTTTCGCACCTTCTTTATACTTTACTACATCTTTGACTTCATACTTTTCAGAGTTTAATCCTATCTTTACAGTATCACCCACATTAAATTTATCTTTTTCTTCAATTTCAACTAAGAAAGTCTTTCCATCATGTAAAGTTATTTGTACTTTATTTCCTTTGACCATTTTTTTACCTATTATTTTACATAATTTCTCTTTTGCCATTTTTTCGTCTATTTCTTTGAGTTCAAGTCCTTTTTTCGATGGTACAATTAGATAGTTTTTTCCAATTTTGGGTATTGATATAACATCAAATAGCCCTACTGGAAATTTATGATCTGTTCTTATCCTTCCATCTACGAGAATTTCTTTTGCTTTTATGATTTTTTTTGCATCTCTTGCTTTTTCAGCTATTCCTAATATATCTCTAACTACAATAAGCAATGGAAAGCAGAAGTCTTTTGGGTGAGGACCTGGGGAGGGGCATACTACATACTTACCGTGCTTTCTCGGTATAGTCCAAAATCTTGGTGCAGCAAGCCTCTTTAAATGCATTTTTTAATTTAGGTTAAAAAATTTAAAATAAAAAAACAAAAATTCTCAATAAAATGTTATATTGTACATTACTCCGCTATAGTAAGGATATCCTTTTATCTCAATTCTTTCCACTTCTTCTGGAATCTCTCTAACCTTTCTTATTTTCTTTATTCCTTCTGGTATTGTTTCAAAGGAGGTATATAACTTTACTTTTCTTTCATGTATAACAAAAACTTTTGCATTTTCTATTTCTGTTTTCTCCAGAATTAAACATTCATCACTATCTCTACTTACTGGTATTCTGTAACTTGCTATTGCACCTTTATACTTCTCATAAGGGATTTCTTGCTTTCTCTTTCTGTACCCCACTTTCGTCCATAAATAAATTAAACAAATTATTTAATTATCTCAAACATTTCTCCGTGGCCAGGT
Source organism: uncultured archaeon (assembly GCA_964544525.1). GTDB lineage: Archaea > Aenigmatarchaeota > Aenigmatarchaeia > QMZS01 > QMZS01 > CAZCGS01. Next base: position 3,497 of record CAZJBU010000030.1, on the reverse strand, counting down.
ATTATCCATCTACACATCTCCAAAATCTTTTTCCTGCTATCTACAAGTTTTGCAAAATTGTATGCTTTATCGTCTTTCTTATACAGCAAATCTTTTAGGTTTAAATTTTTATATTCTTCCTTTTCTTCAAACCACCATATATCGCCTGCTATGCATACCTTTCCAATTATAGAATCTATAATTATAGAGTAATGAAATCTTTCGTGGCCAGGAGTTTCTATTATTTTTATTTCTTTAGAGTCGAGCTCTATTTTTCCTATATTTCCATTGAAATCCCATCCAATGTTACCACATATAATCTTGCTTTTTTTGAATATTCCTGAAAGAAGGGCATGGTCTGGATGAAGATGGGTGAGCAGGACATAATCAATTTTTTCTTTTTTTATTCTGTTTTTCTTTAAACCTTTCATTAATGCTTTTAAGTCCATGCCGGGGTCAACAATTATTTTAAGACCTTCTTTAGTTTTTATATAAACACAATTCGAAGTTATCTTTGAACTTCCTTTATATCTTTTAATATACCCTTTCACTATAATATTAAATTCTGCCATATTTTACCTCTTAGATAATTGTTTTCTTCTCCTTGCTCCTTTCTTACTTCTTGATGGTTTGTGAGGCTCGTTCATCCTAGGATCTCTAATTAATAAATATCTATCATAATCTATGAAAGTTTTTCTTAGTTTTGCATCTTTTGTTAGTTCTACCAATCCTTTTGCTATACCTTGGGCTATGGCCTCTGCTTGCCTCATTACTCCACCTCCCTTAACATTAACTTTTATATCCAAATTCTTTATACCAGAAATTTCCAAAGGTTCCATAACTTTTAACCTAAATAATTCATCAAATTCTTCTAAAGGCCTTCTATTTATTACTATTTTCAGAGTATCGCTTTTTTTAAGTCTTACTCTTGCTACAGCACTTTTTCTTTTTCCCGTAGCCAAAACAATTTCACTCATAGTTCCATCCTAAATGTTTTGAAAGTTCCAAAACTTCTATATAAGGGCAGGAAATATCTTCTACGGTCTTTTTAGGCTTTTCAACTTTTGTGAGGTCTATATTTAGTTCTTCAGGAACACCTATGTAAACTTTAATTCTTTTTAACGCCTCTCTCCCTCTCTGCTTTTTGTAAGGAAGCATACCTCTTATAGCCCTTTTAACTATTAAATCAGGCCTTTTTGGAAAGAAAGGACCTTTTTTTGGACTCCCTATTTGCCTTCTATGCAAGTATTTCTCTATTGTTGCTTCTTTGTTTCCAGTAATTATAGCTTTTTCTGCATTTATTATAATAAACTCTTCCCCTTTTAAAGCTCTTTTAGCAACTTCACTAGCAAGTCTTCCTAAAATAGCACCACTCGCATCTATTATGGTGGGCATAAGAATGTTTTTGTTTAAAAATTTTATATTTCTAAATTTTTCTTAACTTTCCTGTGTCAAATAGTAATATGGTGTTGAAAGTAATTTTCTCTGAAAAGTGTTTAGAATATTCTTTTCCTTATCATCCAGAATCACCAGATAGGGTTAAAAGGATTAAGCAGGCTTTGGAAAAGGATTTTACCTTTGAGGAAATAGAAGAATTTGCAAGCAGGGAAGAGATTTTAAGAGCGCATAGTAGAGAGCATTTTGAAAGAGTTAAAAATAAAGAATATTCCGACTTTGATAATCCTCCTTTGGAAATAGAATATCCTTTGCTTGCTGCGAAGCTTTCGATTTTAGCTGCAAAGGAGCAAGGGTTTGCTTTAGTGAGGCCGCCTGGACATCATGCTGGTAAAGACTTCCTTGGAGGTTTCTGTTATTTTAATAATATTGCAATTGCAATAAGGAATGTATATGAAAATAGAAGGGTTGTTATCTTTGATTTAGATGTGCATCATGGAAATGGCACTCAAGATATTTTTTTAGGAGACAAGAATATTCTGTATATTTCTTTGCATCAATCTCCGTTATTTCCTGGAACAGGTTTGAAAAGCGAAATGAATTGCATAAATTTTCCTTTACCTCCAGGAACCAATGAATATCTTTATTTGAAAACTTTGGAGAAAGCTGTGAATATAGCAATGGAATTTGGGCTAGAGGTAGTGGCTATTTCTTTAGGCTTTGATACCTATTGTGAAGATCCTTTAGCGAATTTTGAGTTAAAAAAGGGAAGTTATGAAAAGATAGCTAAAATAATATCTAATTTCATTTCTTCTCAGAAAGCGAAATTCTTTTTTGTTTTAGAGGGAGGGTATAGTAAGGAAATAGGAAAGCTTGCTCTAGAATTTTTTGAGGAATTTGTTAAAAGAACTTAGTTTACACCGTAAACTGAAAAATTTAAAATTTAATATATGGTAAGTAAATTATTATAATCATGATACCAAAATTTATTAATAGGGAAAGAGAGCTAAAATTCCTTAAAGATGTTTATAACAGGAAAGGTTTCAATTTAATCGTTTTGTACGGCAGAAGAAGAGTAGGAAAAACAGAACTTATAAAGAAATTTATTGAAAATAGACCTTCTATCTATATTCTTGCAACAGATGAAAGCTATGACGAAAATTTAAAAATTTTTAAGCAAAAATTTGCAGAGTTTACAGGCAAAGAATATTTTTTGAAATTAGAAACAAAAAGTTTATATGATTTGTTCAAATTTTTTTCTGAAGAAATAAAAAATAAAAAATGTGTGTTAGCTATAGATGAGTTTCCTTATTTAATGCAAACAAAACAAGGTCTCCTTTCACTATTTCAAAAAATTATAGATGAAATCCTAATGAAAACAAATATAATTCTTATTTTATGTGGGTCATCTATGGCTGTAATGGAAACAGATGTTCTAGGGAAGGGAACTCCTCTCTATGGTAGAAATCTAAACATATGGAAGCTGCTTCCATTTTCTTTCAAAGATTTTGCAAAATATTTTAAAAATCCATATGAAGTCTTTTTTGTCTTTGGAAATGTTCCTTACTATCTAAGATTTTACGATGATAAAAAAACTATTATAGAAAATATAAGGGAAAATTTATTAACAAAGGGAAGAAATTTGTATGACGAACCTCTAATTTTACTTAGACAAGAATTTAGGGAGTCCAGAGTGTATAGATTAATTCTAAAATATATTTCTCTTGGTTATAAAACTCTTGGAAAGCTCTGCTCTGCAACAGGAATGGATAAAAGCAATTTAATGAAATATCTTTCTTCCCTTGAGGAAGTAGGAATCGTAAGGCATATCCTTCCTTTTGGCATGAAGAGAAAGGGGATTTATGAAATTAGTGATCCTTTGTTTAGATTTTGGTTCAGATTTGTTTATCCTTATAGAGATTATTTGGAAGTTGGGAAAATAGATACCGTCGAAAATATTATAAGTAGGGAGTTAAATAGATATTTTGGTTTGTGCTTTGAGTACTTAGTGGAAGAATTATTAAAAGAAAAAATTATACCAGAATTAGATGAATTTTTGACAATTTCAAAATGGTGGCACAAAGACAAAGAAATAGACATCCTAGCCCTAAACGAAAAAACAA
>CAZJBU010000029.1:0-7341 GCA_964544525.1 uncultured archaeon | reverse complement strand
ACTCACCTAAACCAAATTCCTACCTAAATACAAAAACCATAGCTATAAACCTAACAACAAACGACCAAAATTACAATTATACAATCATCAAAATAACCAAAGGAACCTCTATAATAAACCAAACCTCCACAACCCAAAAAGGAACCTTTATAATAAACCTTTCAGTAACCCAAGATGGAAAATACAACCTAACAGCTATAGCATATGATAAAGCCTTAAACTCAAACAAAACAACCATTCCTATAACCATAGACACAATCCCACCTTCCTTTGGCAAGATTGTTGTTAGAATAAATGGAAAAGTAGTTTGGTCAGGATAGGGATAGAGGTTTAAAAAATCTTTTTTGATTTTATGATATTTATGGGCCGGTAGCTCAGCCTGGTAGAGCGCCGCCTTGGCAATCTAACCAAAATGGCGGAGGCCGAGGGTTCAAAGCGGGAAATCCTTCCCTGCACCCTGAAAAAATTACCTCCTTCCAAAACCCCAAAAATCAGGAAATCCCTCCCGGTCCAAAAAATTTAAAAGAGGAATAAAATTAATTTAATTAATGAAAATTGTCATTACTTCTGGAATTGGCAAAGGAAGGACTAAACTTTCAGCTTTTGATAATGCTCTTTTCGATGCAGGTATAGCAAATTATAATTTAATACCTTTAAGCTCAGTAATTCCCAAAAATTCAGAGATAGAGATTAAGAAGTATTCTCATAGCGATGAAGAGTATGGTTACAAATTATATGTAGTACTTAGTTATAATATTGAGACTAGGAGGGGAAAAGGATGCTATGCTGGATTAGGCTGGGTTCAGGCGAATGACGGAAGAGGCTTATTTGTTGAACATAAAGGATCTTCTGAAGAGCAAGTAAAGACAAAAATAAAGAGATCTCTAAATGACATGGTTAAATATAGAGAAGAATCTTTGGGAAAGATAAATTTTAGGATAGTTGGAACAAAATGTGTAGATAAACCTGTGTGTGCCCTAGTTTGTGCGATTTATAAAAAGGAAGGATGGTAATTAAATTATGAGAAAGATGAAAAAAAGAATATATAATAGATTGAGCAAAGATGAAAAAGAGAGGATAGAAAAGGCTATAAAAAACTTCTTCAAAAAACAAAAAGATATTGATGCTTACATAATATTTGGATCTTTTGCTAATAGAAGCTATTTTAGAGATATAGACATAGCAATCATCTCTAAAAATCTCTAAGCGATCGTAAGGTAGAAGAGATGGGTACTAAGTTAGAATTAAAGATAAAGAAGCCAGTTGAAATCCATAAGTTTTCAGAACTTCCAATAAAGTTAAAATACCAAGTACTAAAAACAGGAAAACTTGAGTTATTAAGAAATAAAGAATATGTATTAAGCCAAAAGTTTAGGACAATAACAGAATTTTTGGATTTTCAGCCTTTTTTGGATAGATATACAAAAAGTAAAATATGGGATTAATACATGAACATCTTAAGGAATTAAGAAAATATTTGGATGTATGGAAAAGATACAAAAAAGAAGTAAAATTTTGGGATTTCTATGAAAATATAGATGTACAAAATATGGTGTTGCATTGTATGTTTGTTGCTATTCAAAGTGCAATAGATGTAGCTAATGACATAATTGTAATGAAAAATTTAGAAGAACCTTTTACATATAAGGAGTGCTTCGAGATATTAAGGAAAAATAAGATAATTTCCAGTCATTTAGCTAGAAATTTGATGGCGTTAACAGGTTTTAGGAATATAATTGCATACATTTATTTTAGAGTGGATGCTGAGAAAGCCTATAAGATACTAAAAACAAAAGATAGATATTTAGAAGAATTTTTCAAGAGAGCTAGAGAATTTGTAAAGAGATAGTATTAGAGGAAAATATAATACAGTGGGAAAACTGATAAATTCTACCTACATCCTTTTTTCTTTATTTTCAAAACCTTTTCCAAATCCTTCAAATCAAAGCAGTAAACCATCTTACCTTCAAACTCCTCAATTTTTTTACTGAAACTTTTTGCAAATATTGCAAAGATTTCCTTTCTCTCTTTATTATGCCATTGGACATATTTGGCTTTTTCAACCAGGTCTTCTAAAATTTTCTTCGGATTTGCTCTTTCTTTCCATTTGCATTCTCCGAACAAAATTTCCTTTGTCCTTTCATTCAATGCAACTAGATCAATTTCATAGATATTTTCTCCTTTTGGTTTGTTTGGAATCTTACCCCATTGTCTTCCTATTTTTGTAAATTCTGAAAATAACAATTTATCCTTTATCATCTCTTTAATTATATCCTCAAACTTTAAAGATATCCAGAAATTAAGATTATTTTTTACTTTTTCTGCAACAATTTCTTCTTCATTCCTTTCTATAAGCTCTGCATGCGCCCAAATATTGGAAAACCAGAAATGAAATAGATTATTCCTGATTTTGTAAATTCCTTTCTTCCCTTTAATTAATGGCACTTCCCTTTCTATAATTTCAAAATCGTCCTTCAGCAAACTCAAATATTTAGTTATTTTCGTTGGCTCCCTTCCGACAAAATTCGCTATTTCAACCAGCTTATTTTTTCCTCTTGAGATTGCAGAAAGGATGGAAAAAAATATTTTGTATTCTCTACCGAACTCTTCCTTTAACATTGTCCTTACTTCTTCATAGAGGGGTCTCGGATAATTGACAAATGAATTTATCACAAACTCGCTTAAATCAACCTTTCCTACTTTTTCCAATAATTCATAATATTTCGGTATTCCTCCGAAAACCGAGTAAAATTTTATCGCATCCTCAAAAGAATATTTCAAATCTCTGCATATCCGATAAATAACCTGAAATTTAAGCTCCTGCAGTTTTATTATTATGTCAAATCTTCCGTAGAGAGGGGTTCTGTAATTCTCTACCATCTTTTTCATCGTCCTTATTAGAGAGCCAGCCACCACCAATTTCGGTTTGTATTTGTCAATTAATCTTTGCAAATCAAAAACGAAACTTTTATTTACTTTCAGGATGTTCTGTATTTCGTCGATGAAGATTATTTTATCCACATTACCAAACACAAATTCAAAAAGCTCGCGGAAGGTATTTACAGGCGGTATTTCATTATATTCTTTTGACCAGTCTCTTATTATTTCTGCTTCCGTCTTTTCAGCTGGAATAAAAAGTGTCAATAAATTGTTTTTAAATGCTTCTTCAACCAACCTTGTTTTTCCTATTCTCCTTCTGCCAACAACCGCTACTCTAAAATCTTTTTTCAATTTCTTGAGCATTTCCATTTCCTTCTCCCTGTTATAAAACTTCATAATAATACTTAATAAGTATTATACTTTGAAAGTATTTATAAAAATTCGAATTTTTGAAGATAGGAAAATAAAGAAGTTTCAACCTGGAGAGAGGTACTCATATATTTATTTGAGATTATAAAAAAAGTTATATATAGGGCCGGTGGTGTAGTGGTAGCATGCTGCCCTCACGCGGCAGCGACCCCAGTTCAAAATAAGGGCGCCTTCCCCGCCCTTATCAACCCATCCGTGCCAAAGAGGAGGGCGCCGCACCCGCCCCTACAAAGGGTAAGGCAAAAATCTTGACTTGCCTGCTTTTAGCAGGCGTGATATAAAATTTTGCCTTACCCTTTGATTACCCCTTCCTCACCAAAGGAAAGGGCTTCGCCCCTTTCCAAGCCCCAAAATCCTTCCCTGCACTCTGAAAATAGTTCCTCTATCTTCTTGTGATTTTACTACATCAATTGAAATTCTGGGCCGGCCCAGAAATTTTTATATCTTTCTTCAATATAAATTTCATAATGAGATCCTACTATTTCAGACTCTGCTTGAATTGTAACAAAATAATTTCTGATTCTAGGTTATGCTCTTTTGGAATATGTGAAAATTGCTTAGAAAAATTGCCAAAAACCAAAAGGCAAATCTTTTCTGAGTTAGAGAAAAATGGAAAATTGGATGGTTATAAATTTTATTATAATGCTGAGAAAGAATTTGATAATTTCTTTGATTTTTTTGAGAAGCTTCTAAAAAGCAAGCCATGGGCTTTGCAAAAGGTATGGGCAAAAAGAATTTTGTTGAATAGAAGTTTCTCCTTGGTTGCGCCTACTGGCGTGGGAAAGTCAACTTTAGGTATAGTTATGGCTCTTTATTTTTCCCTTAAAGATAAGAAAAGTTATATTGTTGTTCCTTCCGCAATGCTTGTCCAACAAGTTTATGAAAGAATAGAGAAATTAAGAAAAAGGATAAAGAAAGAATTGAGAATATTGCATTATCATAGCGGATTATCAGCAAAAGAAAGAAAAAAGGTAATAGAAAGGCTAAAGAGCCAAGACTATGATATTTTGATATCTACAGAAATGTTTTTGATAAAAAATTTCGATGTATTAAAAACCTGCAAGTTTGACTTTGTTTTTGTTGATGATGTTGACTCTTTTTTGAAGTCCCCTAAAAATATAGATAAAATTTTGTACTGTTTAGGTTTTGAAAATAGGATAATAGAAATGGGCTTAAAACTCATAGATCTAATTTTCAAATCTATAAAGGTAAGAGATGAAAAGGAAAAGTCAATTATACTTGAGCAAATTTCTAATCTGAGGAAGAGAGTAGAACTCTTCAAAAGAAATAATGATGTTGGAATTTTGGTAGTCTCTGGTGCAACCCAAAAGCAAAAACAAACGAGGAGGGTAATTTTATTTAGAGAATTGTTAGGTTTTGATTTAGGTTTTAGACCACAATTTTTGAGAAATGTTAAGGATTTTTATTTGAGGGCTGAAGAGGATGAAAAAGAGGCTGTTTTGAAAATCATCAAAACTTTTGGTTCTGGCTGTTTGGTTTTTGTGCCTTTTGTTTTAGGAAAAAAATATGCGAAAGAGTTAGCTTCCTTTTTGAATGATCATGGTATAAATGCGTATGTTTATGAAAAGATGGAACAAGATATATTGGACAATTTCTTAGAAGGAAAATATGATTGCTTGGTAGGTATAGCCAGTACACATTCTCCATTGGCTAGAGGTATAGATTTACCGGAGAGAATAAGATATGTCGTATTTGCAGGAGTGCCAAGGTTTGAGATAGAACTTAGTTATAATGAGATTATTCCTACAAAGCTAGTAACTCTTTCTCAGGCGATAAGAAGTTTCTTAGATGAAAATAGAAAAAGAAAGTTAGATGAACTGATTGTAAAATTCAGAAAAATACCTTCCTTGAATAAAGAACAGATAGAAAAATTAAGGCAAGCTTTTGAAGAAAATAGAAAACTTTCTGGATTTGAAGGATATATCCAAAAATTGATTTTAGAAATGCAGAAATTTTTGAAAGGAGTGATTACTAGCGAGCTTATAAAAAAAATAGAGGCAGATGAAAGATTATCTTTGAAAGAAAAGGAAGGAAAACTCTATTTGATTTTGTCAGATGCGAGAGCATATATCCAAGCGACAGGAAGATGCTCAAGGTTATTTGCGGGAGGAATTTCTAAGGGAGCTTCTTTTTTGATAATAGATGATAGAAAAGCATTTAATGATTTGAAAGAAAAGTTGAGATATTATCTTGATGATATAGAATTTGTTGAGTATAATGAGAGGAAAGCAAAAAAATGGTTTGAAAAAATTGATGAAGATAGAAGGCTAATTAAACAAATTCTCTCTGGGAAAATTTCAAAAAAGATAAAGGATTATATAAAAGTGGCTCTTTTGATTGTTGAAAGTCCCACCAAAGCTAAAACCATTGCTAAATTCTTTGGTAAGCCATCAAAGAGGGAGGTGGAAGGTATTACCATTTATGAAGTGTCTACAGGGAAATATGTTTTAGATATTGTTGCAAGTATGGGCCATCTATATGATCTTGTTTTTTCTTTAGGAATTCATGGAGTTTTGGAGAAAGATCAAAGGTTCTATCCTGTGTATGATTTTATTAAAAAATGTTCTTCCTGCGGTCATCAATTTACAGAGTATGATAAATGCCCTATCTGCGGAAATGAAAATATTTTTTCAAAAGAGGATATAGTGAGGGCTTTGAGGAAAGTAGCACTGGAGGCTAATGAAATTTTCATTGGAACAGATGCAGATGCAGAAGGAGAGAAAATAGCCTATGATATTTTCTGCTCTTTATATCCTGTAAATAGAAATATAAAAAGATTAGAATTCCATGAAATTACTAGGAAGGCTATCTTGCAAGCGATTAAAAATAAAAGAAAGTTAGACTACAATCTGGTAGAGGCGCAGATAGTAAGGAGAGTAGAAGATAGATGGATAGGATTTGAACTTTCTCAAATTCTTTGGAAAGTGTTTAAGAACAAAAAACTATCCGCAGGCAGAGTACAAACCCCTGTTTTAGGATGGATAATAGAAAGGTGTAGTAAGTATAGAGAGAAAGTAAATTTATTAGAATTTTGGTTGAAGGGAGAAAGATTCACTATAAAGAACTTTGTATCTTCCAAACCTTTGAAGAACTTGGAAATAAGAGTTATAGTAGAAGAAGAAGGCGAGAAGGAAATATCTCCTTTACCTCCATTTACGACAGATTCTTTGCTGAGAGAAGCTTCCCAAATTTTGAAATTTTCTGTAGATAAAACAATGCGTCTAGCCCAGGACCTTTTTGAGTTAGGTTTAATAACTTATCATAGGACAGATTCAACCTCGGTTTCAGGGGTTGGTATTGCCATAGCAAAGGAATGGTTAAGTAATAAAGGAATGGAGAACTTTTTTAAGCCAAGAAGTTGGAAAAGAGAAGGGGCGCATGAATGTATAAGACCTACTAAACCCTTAGATGTAGGTGAGTTGAGAAATCTAATCTTTTCTGGAATTTTGGAATTACCGAGACAATTAACTAAAGATCACTTTGCTTTGTATAGCATAATCTTTAAGAGATTCCTTGCTTCTCAGATGAAAGAAATAAGGGCAAAATATCAAAAAGCTATTTTGGAGGTTGAAAATAGTAAGATAGAAGAAGAAAGACTAATAGAAATTTTAGAAGAAGGATTTAATAAAATGATTCCGGTCAGGGTAAAGGAACCTTTTGAAGAAGGTACTTTTAAGCCAGAAAAAATATTTATAAGAAAAGTGCCTAAGGAATATCCTTATTCTCAGGGAGATGTTGTAAGTTTGATGAAAGAGCGCAAGATAGGAAGACCCTCAACTTATGCAAAAATTGTGGAGACTTTGCTAAAGAGAAGGTATGTCATAGAGAGGAAGCATTTTCTTTTCAACACAAGTTTAGGGAAAAAGGTTTACAATTTCCTAGAAGAAAATTATAGGGAATGGATTTCTGAAGAAGTTACAAGAAAGCTTGAAGAGATCATGGACAAAATTGAGGAGGGAAAAGAGAATTACATGAAGGTTTTGAGGAATCTTTATAGCGATATTACGAAAT
>CAZJBU010000028.1:0-7353 GCA_964544525.1 uncultured archaeon | reverse complement strand
GAACTACTGCTAGTGGGTAGTATGTATAGGATATTAAGAATGTAAAGACTATGATGAAGGTTACTAGGAATACTATGAGTACTAGTGTTAGTAACTTCATTTGTAAAGTCTACCAAATAATTCTCTGTATAACCTTAGTGGTTGTTCTCTAGCCTCAGGTGGTACAACATCATATGCAAATCCAGCAACAATAATATCAGCACAAACCCAATTATGTTTTTCAGGAGGTAAGGGTTTTAATTCACCATGTTCTAAAATATAAACATCAAAGAATGGTCTACCCTTCTTATACATACCTCTTAATCTCCAATAACATTCAAACCATATTCTTCTCTTCTCTTCGTATGGAACATCTTTAGAGCTAAAGAATTCATCAATATCCCAACATGATTCGTAAGGATAACCTTGTATTTTCCAGTTTGGATTTCTAGGTAAGTCTCTCCTACAAATGATAACCTTCATGTTATCAAGAATAAATATGAAGGAAGAAAAATAAAATTATTGATTTATGGAGTATATTTTAACTAACTGTGAGTACAGAAGACTATAACTGTTGCATTATCCACTTGTAATCTCCTTTCATCTCTTCAAGCTTTTGTAGTATATGTTCAGGTATACCTGTGATAGTACCTCCAGGTACCTCCTTACCCTTACCCCAGCATGCTACTACTACTGCATTGTTAGGTAATCTCTTACCTCCATATCTTGTTCTAATTATTGGAACTCCACCAGCTGCTAAGCATTTGCGTACAAACTCTTTTAATGCGTCAAATCCGCTACCTAGAATTCTTGCCATACTTTATTCACCGTGTGAAAGAATAAAATAATTTAGATATATAAGTCTTCTCTCACTCGTAATTGTTAAACAACTAAGTAGGTGTTTTACTATATAGTGAAGTTAGTAATTGAATAGCTTTTACTATAGCCTCACTCCTAGATTTAAAAATACCTTGAGCAACTAAATCATCTAAAGCTTTAGTTAAACTCTTAGGTAATCTAATACCAACAAAATCACTACCTACCAACATCTCCTTAACTTCTAAATCTTCAAGAATTCTAGGATTATCAATTAATCGAGTAATTACAACTAAACCTAACCTCAAATTACCTAAAGCTGTTGCCTTGTATATTTGCTGAGACTCTAAATCTAACACATTTACTGCTAATGGTTTCAATAACCTCTCTCTAAAGACTAAATCTAGCTTATCCTTAGGTACTATAGTTTTGAGTATAGCAAACTTATAAGCTAGGTAATCTTTTGGACTCCACTTATTTTGTAGTAGAAACTCATCTCTATCCCTACTCTCCTCCTCTAGTGATGGTGCAAATACTAAATTACCAAATGCAGTATTATCAATCCTCTTCAAAGGCTTCCCATACTCGGGTAGGATCTTCTTCTCAAGAATTTCTAAGTAATCATTAATAGTTAAACCAATCATTTCTAATGCTTTCTCAAAAAGATAACAAGGTCTCTGCCTAATATCACAGCAGAAGACTATAGAGCAGAGTCTACCTCCCTTACAAAGTTGTGGTTCTCCTACTAAGTCTCTCCAAGTGTAAATCCTCTTCATAAGAACTTCCTCTCTACCCTCTTTAAATCGTATAGTAAGATAATTAAGTTCTCTCTAAACCTCTCTTCCAACTTCTTATCATCAACAAAACCCCTAATAATAATCTCATTAACACCATAAGCTCCCCTATACCTAATCTTCAACACTGGTGTTGATGAAATATCATATCTATTAATGAGTTCAAATACAGGTTTTAGTACTCTTAACAACCTCTTATGGGAAGGAGAACCAAACCTTCTAACCCACTCTTCACTAAAAGTCCTCCTAGCAGAATCTTTATCCTCAAATGCTATAGTGTGAGTACGTACTAATTTCGGTATGAAGGGAACATTTAACATATTACAAACTTCTCTAACAATAAACTCTAACCTCTTACACCTAGGACACGTAGCATCATATTCTAGAATAACTTCAACCATAAGAACTACTCACCTTTAGTTTGCCTTCTAATAATCTCCTTACCTAAAGTAGCAACCTCCTTAAACCAATCCTTAGAAGCAACTTCAGTATAAACACTATACATCCTGTATGGTTTGTAATCCCTAGCTTGAATGGGTAGTGGTTCAACTTCTGGAATGATGATACTAACCCTAGTATGCTTAGGCTCATAAATAATATCAGATAATCCATCATCACTATACTTTATCCTATAATAATTACCAGGCTCTCTAGTTGGATAAACTAGTCTCTCAGGTTTTGGTTTAGGTTTGAATAAGCTAATGAGTTTATTAAATCCTCTAATCACTAAATCTCCTAATCCTACGAAGAAGTTATAAACTAAATTTAGTATACTACTCATGCCTCTTTAACCTGAGTATTGCTTCATTATTTTCATCTATGTAGATATCAGCATAACCTAAACTAATTAGAGTGTTAATAGCCTCATTAACTTCATCAATAGAAGCCTTATCCTCAGGATTTAACTTCAACTTACTCGGTAATTCTGATATTTTAACCTGATTCTCTCTAACTAGAATATTATATATTTGCTGTGCTAGTGATGATTGTTGTTTTAGAAGATCAGGTACTTTAACTTCCTTAATGTACTTAGGTGCAGTATACCTGTAGAAGGCTACTCTAGAAACACCACCAGCTACTAGGATTAGTATTCTAGTTAGTCTGTGAACTAGTTGTTGAATTTCAATTGTTATACTTCTAGCAATTCTAAATCTTGAATCAAGAATGTACTTTCTCAATAACTCCATCTTACCCTCTAACTCCTTCTGAACTTCAATTACAGTAGTAAACCTCTCATCAGTAATCCTCTCAGGTGCTAAATCTTGAAAGAGTACCGTTATACCCTTATCAATTTCATCAACAAGTCTAAGAAGTTGTTCTACTGATGGTGGTCTCCCCTTTATAGCACTCTCTAAATCAAGAAGAAGTGATCTAATACAAGTATCAACATAATCTAATGCACTACTCACTTCCTCCTACCCCTCCTCTCTACACTAGCTTCAGGTTTAGGTAGTTTGGGAAGTGCTTCAAGTGATGATATTATTGTGTTTACTGTCTCACTAAATTTAGTAATTGTCTCTGTTAAAGTATCAATAATAGCTGTTAATCTTCTCCTAACTTCTTCTGAAGTTTCAACTTCTTCAACTCTAACACTTAACTCACTTCTTAACCTTTGAATTTCATGTTGTAATGAAGTTATTTCAGTTGCTAACTTAGTAATCCTATCCCTATACTCTGTAGTAAGTAAGAGTAGTTGCTGATTCCTATGTTGTAAAATATTAACTTGAGTTTGATAATCTCTTAATTTCCTCTCATAATTAAATAATGCTTCCTCTAACTTCCTAATCTGATCTTGAAGTTCTATAATTTCATCATATCTCTCAGGTGGTGCTGGTAATAGATTATGAGGATCTAGTACTAGTATAGCCTCTTTTTGTTGCATAACCCTACTTAGATTTACAATATTCTTCTCCTTACACTCAATAGTACCAAGTTCTCTCTCAATAACAAAGGTTGAGGTTAATCTAATCCTACCTTCTCTAATCAAGTCAATGTATATTGTTGGAAATCCAAGAACTAGTAATGGAATAATTACATTCTCATCAGTAACTCCATAAAGTGTAGTCCAACCATAAGTTATAATCCAGTATCTCTCTTCTCTCTCAACATAGTAATGGTTAAGATATTGACCCCTTAACCCCTCACCAATAACATAGATTGGTACTCCATAAAGTACTTTTTGAGTTGAAATAACATCTACTGAAGAGGAATTCCTAATAATAAAACTCCTTCTTAAATCTTGAATAATCTCATCAGGATTTAAAATCATTGAACTTCCTCACCACGTCTCTGTCTACTCTCCTCAACAACTCTCCTCAACTCTTCAAATACATCAACGTACTGAGCAACTTCTTCAACTCTCCTCTCAATATTATCTAACCTCTTTGTAAGAGTTTGGATAGTCTTTCTAACATCATTTAAATCATTTACGAACTTATTCAAATTCTCAACTATATTATCAACCTTCTTAATAAATGATGAGAATGATGTTTGAAGTACTTCATTTACTCTCAAACTAATACTCTTACTAATACTCTCAACATTAACTTCAGGTAATCTTAATTCAGAAAGTGTACTCCTAACACTATCTTCAATAATCTTACTAAGACTACCTGAGTACTTCTCAAACTCAGGAAGAAATGACTTTAATGATTGAATATCTAATTGAATAGTTTTAAGTGTTTGAGTAATATCCTTAAGAGTACTACCAATATAGTTTGTAAACTCTTGGGATAACTCACTCAACCTTACTTGAATAACACTTCTCGTAAATGTTTGTATGAAGTCACTCTGAATACTCCTTACCCTAGCTTCAATCTGATTAACTCTATCTCTTAACTCATTAAGTTCTTGGTTAATCCTACTAAATGTTGGTGTTAACCTCTTATTTATTGCATCTATAATACTCCTAACTAACTCTTCAGGTACTGGCTCACTCACTCCTACCACCTAAACTCCTCCTAATTGCAATTTGTATCAAATCAGAAGGATTACTAACTCTTACAAGCTTACCCTGACCCTGGATTAACACCTTACCCCTAGTACTCCTAATTAGTGATGTGTTTAACATTAAGCCAATAATGAAGGCTATGAATACTGATGCTAGGAAGAAGTAGGGTAAGTATGAGTTTGGAATGTCTATCTTAGTATAAACTCCTATAATGAACCCTATGATTATACCCAGTATAACTGGAATCATAAAACAACCTCATAGTTGTTTTATGAGCTTCTAGTTTATATACTTTATTACTACGAAAATAAGAGTCCAACTACTCAGGTGAGTACTCAGACCCCCCTCAAATCTTAAAAATACACTACCCTCTTGATTAGAAGAGAGGGGGAATTAACACATGCCCAAAGTAATTGTAATTCATTACATAAACAAGTTACCAACACAACTAACACCTGAGACTGTAAAGGGTTTGAAGGAAGCTATGGAGAGATTTCTAAGAGAGAATCCTGATGTTAAATATCACGGTACACTATGGAATCCTAAAACTGGAGTTGGAGTTTGTTATTGGGAAGGTCCTAAAGAGAAGATTGAGAACTTCTTAAAGTCTGCTATGATACCTTATGATGAAGTTGTAGAAGTTGAAGAGTTAAAATTATAGGTTACACAAAAACTTTTTATCTCTTCTTTTTCTCCTCTTTAATTGATAAGAAATGGGTAAGTTTGTAAGAAGTAAGAAGTCTTCTAAGAAAAAGAAGTCTTCCAAAAAGGAAGAGTACATAAACCTTGGTTATACTAGTCCCCCACTCTTTTCAGGTTTGAGACTCAAACTTGCAGTAATAGTTTTAATTCTACTAGCACTCTCAATCTTCATAGGAATGAGTAAGTTAGGTTATAGCTTATCATCATTTAACTTCTCAGAAGAACCAATTCACTCAATTGCTAAAGTATTTAGGTGTTATATTGAAGGTACAAAGGAAATATGTAGTTACTTCCTATCAGATCCTGAATATGTTGAAGTTGGTACTTATGTTTTAAGAGGTCTCATAACATTAGGTATTGTTAATCTAGTAGTACTACCAGCATTTAGATGGTTATACTCAGCATTTATAACAAGTGGTATAGCATACTTCCTATTCGGATGTTTAATAGGCTTTTTGATAATGGTAATTCTAATCTTTACAGGATTAATAGCTTATATATTTCCACAATACTTCCACTCATCGTAGACCATGCTTTTAAACCCTCTGATGAGGTTTATAAACCCCTCCATGAGTGTAGGGTAGTATAGTGTAGACCATCAGTACCATAAATTTAACTAGCTCAATGCAATGATACTACTCTTCCTCTTCTTCAAATTCATACTTTTCAGAGTACTTCTCAATAATCTTGTAAGCTCTCCTAATACTCTCTTTCAAACACGTTATGAATTCCTTCTCATTCTTACTTACCTTCCTACACGCTTCAATTAGTGGTTTTAGAAGCTCTCCCAAATCCTCATTAGAACCCTCAATGTAGTACTCATTTAATGATTCAAGAATTTTATCAACTAACTTACTACTACTCTTACTCTTCCTCCTAACACTCATTCCCTCCTCCTCACAAACTTATACTTCTTAACAAACTTATATCCCTCACCACTACCACCATAACCAACTACTAGAACATCTAACTCACTCCTCCTCCTACCCTCATAAACAATGGTTAAAATTGAAACCCATAAGTTGTGAAGCATGTGATACACTACTGCTACTAAACCCTCACCATTAATCCAAGGTAAGCAGAAGAATACAGTAGAGGGGATGTAGTAGATTAAGCTAGTTAAGAACATCTTCAACCTGTACTCAGGTAGTACGTACTTCACTTGCCATAGTGGATGTAGGAGAATAAAAGCTACTGAGCCTAGGATTAATCCATAAATTCCAAAGAAGTATAGTGGTAATCCCCTAAAGAGAATTTCTTCAAGAAGTGGTGCAGCAACTACTGAGTATACTAAAAATCTTAATTTATCATCATCTAATACAATTGAGAAGATTACAGGATAGTACTTAACCCCCAACCAGTCTTCAACTAAGAGTCTAACAATAGCTGGAACTAGTACTAAGTAGATGTAATGGGGTAAGTATGAGAGGAAAATATCTAAACTTAACTCCATAATCTCTCTTACTTACTAAGATATGCTAGTGTATTTATAATTATGTGTGCTACAAGTCCTGGTAAGTACGTTCTCCACTTAATTATTGGAATTGCTGCTAATATTGACATGATGAAGAGTACTACTAGTACTGGTATATTATGAGCATATACGAATAAGTGGAATACTGTGAATATTATAGCACTCCCAAGAATTGCTAATACTGAACCAAAGAGTTCTGCTAACTTACATACAACCATTGCTCTAAAGTAGGACTCTTCAACCCAAGGTATGATAAAACATAATACAAAAGCTTCTACAAATCCACCTAAGGTACTCATTATTGGTATATCATGATATGCTGGTGGTATAATACTCATTCCTGAGAACTCAATTAGTTTATAATCAGTAATACTAGCTCCAAACACTCCAAATGCTATAATCGTTACTACCGCAATACATAAACCATACAGAAATCCTTTAAGATATCCAATATCACCTCTTAAACCACAAAATGATGCCCATACTGTCCTATAAGGATCAGTAAACTCTTCCCATGCTGAAATAGTAACCCATGCTTGAAGTATTGAGTATACTATCCCAACACCTAGTAGTGGAATATTACCAGTATGAACTGCTGCTAAGATGATAAAGCATAGTGGAATTACTACTAGTGCACA
>CAZJBU010000027.1:0-7506 GCA_964544525.1 uncultured archaeon | reverse complement strand
ACTTAGAACCTTTTCTTCTAATCCTTTTCAGAATCTTTTCAAAGAAAGAGCTTTTTGAAAAAAACTTTTCATAAAACCATTCTAATCCAAAATATACAGGAAAGAAAATCAAAGAATTAAAGAAAATAGATACTAAAAAGACTTGCATAGGTTCTAAGCCTAAAGCCAATCCTAGTGGGATACTTCCTCTTAACTCTGCTATTGGCAATATGGAAACCAAAATAACCTTCAAGAAATCCATTATTTATTTTTTTGTTATTATTTTTTAGATGGGAATGGTTTTAGCTAAGTATGAGATATTGCCAGAAAGTATAGAAAGTATGGAGAAATTAGAGGAAAATCTAAAGAGACTAAATCCAAAAAGTATAGAAAAGAAGCCAATCGCTTTTGGTTTAAGCGCCTTTGAAGTAATTTTTGTTCTAGAAGATAAAGGTGGAGAAATAGAGAATTTAGAGAAAAAATTGGAAGAAATGGAAGGTGTAGGATCTGTAAAAAGCTTAGGTGTTACCTTAATCTGATTTTAATTTTCTGCTTTCTTCTGATTTTTGCTTTTTTACCACATATTTTTGTTCGAATCTCTTTAAATATATTTTCTAATTCTTCTACTTTTTCTCTAATTTCTTTTAGTTTAGTATGTCTTTCATTAAACTTTCTATCTGTATAGTAATTCCAGGATTCCCCATATTCGTTTACGCAACTTTTAATTCCATTCACAATGCTTATTAATTTTCCTGCATACTCTCTTAATTTTTCATTCAAGGATAAATTCTCAAATTCTTCCAATTCTTTAACTACTTTAAGTATCTTGTCTTTCCTAACGTCGTGCGAAAGTTTAGATATACTATGAATCATATATGCCACATCTTTATATCTTGGTTCAATACCATTTTTTGAGTGCCATTCCAAATAATTCATTTCGTTATTTATACTCATTATTAGAGCGCTGCATATTTGATCAATAGGAAACTCAAGCTCTAATATGAATCTCTTGAGTTTTTCAATCTCTTGCTTATACCTCATAATAATAAAAAATTTATAATTTTTTTATTCTCCTTGCTTTAGGAATTTGATTTTTTATCCAACCTTCTTTTGCCAAACCACAACCCAATATATCCTCTCCAAATTTAACTATAATGTATCCTTTTTCTTTGCATTCTTTTTTTATATCCAGACCTCTTATATAGCTAAAAGCCTCTTTTTCATTTAACTCAACTATTTTCTTTTTAGCATATTTTCCAAAAATTTGTAAAAAATTTGAGGTAGGCTTAATAACCTTTCCTACTCTTGCAATTGCAATTCCAATACTTTGTACATTTATTTTTTCTAAATCATCTTTGATTTTATCCCAGCTTTCTTTTTCTATCATCCAAATTTTTTTGCCAGATGAAAGAAAAACATAATTTTCGAAAACCTCTTTCTTTATCCCAAACTCTTTTTCTATGTAATCAACAATTTCTTTTTTGTTTATAATTTTAAACTTTGGCATAATTAGTTATGGTAAAAATAGAAAAAATTGAGTTTGGAAATATAGAAATTGAAGGAAAAAATTACGGAGGTAAGGATTTATATGTCTACTGGGATGGAGAAATAAATGAGAGGATAAAATCACATATTTTTTCAAAAAGAGAATTTTTAGATTTGCTAAAAAGAAGGGATTTTGATGTTATTATAGTAGCTACTGGCTTTTATGGAGTTGTTAAAATAGAAAGAGAGGTTTTTAGTTTAGCAAAGAAAGGAGGAAAAGAGCTTTTAACTTTAAAGACAGAGGAAGCGTGCAAGACCTTTAATAATCTTGTAGAGGAAGGAAAGAAAGTCTTATTGGTATTACATAGTACTTGTTAACATTCAATTGTTATTTGAAGACCGTGTTTCAATGCTTTAGCAACTTTTCCCCTTGCATTTTCCAACAATCTCCATACAGTACCTCTAGAAGTTCCCATTTTTATAGCAATTTCTTCCTGAGTTAAATTTTCTAAGTCACTCAAAATTAGAACCTCATACTCTGGCAAAGTTAGAGTAATTTTTTCTTTGCTTATTTTTGGACTAGGGATAAATTTTTTTGCTATTGGTTTTATAGACAATAATAGCTCAGATGAAGGTCTTCCTCTTCCTTTCCTTTTGCAACACCATCTGAATCTTTTTCTCATAATTATGTGCATATGCACAAGTTTTTAAAGCAATTTTAATTTTCTTATTATTTTTAAACTTATGATAGCTATATCCCATAGTGATTGTGATGGCGTTGCTTGTGTTTCTTTGCTATATCAAGCAAAAAATACTTTTAGAGTCCCTACTTTTTTTACAACTCCAGCCAATTTGAGAAACACTCTCTGCAGATCTATGATAAATAAAGATTTAGATGAACTTTATATTTTTGACCTTAGTGGAAATAAACAAACTTGCAGAATTGCGTCGGCATTTTCTAGAGTAATATGGATAGACCATCATGTATGGGAAGAAAAAGAAGAGTATGATAATATAGAATTTATTATTGGACAATCTCCCTCAGCATGCGAACTTGCTTCAAAATATTTTGGAATAAAAAGTGAGCTAGTAGATATAGTGAATGAAATAGACACAAATAATGTTAAGAGCGAAGATGCAATATTCTTTAGAGATATAGAAGGCGCAATAAAATACAAATTTTCTAAAAATCCTAGCATTTTGAACAAGAAATTGATAGAGCTAGCAAAGATAATAGCATTTGAAGGTTTAGATAGAATAAAAAGCATAGATTCTTTTACCAAGCTATTATTAGATTATAGAGAATGGCTCAGCAAAGTAGAGAAAGAGATTATTAAGAGAACAATCATCAAAGAAATAAATGGATATAAATTAGCTTTTTATGAAACAACTTATGCTATTCCCACATATCTCGTCTTCAATAAATTGAAAGAGCATGAGATGGCACCTTTTGATATGATTGTGGTTTTTTACTATAAATCTTCATTAAACCGAGTAACCACAAAGTTAGAGTTTAGGACACAAACTAATAAAGATGTCCTAAAGATAGCAAAGTTGTTGGGAGGTGGCGGGCATAAAATTGCGGCAGGTGCAAGCTTAACTACTTTATTTACCCCTTCTCAACTAGAGAAATTAATAGAAGAAAAATTCTGAATTACATTTTTGTGCATATGCACAAAATTTAAATATTTTTCGTATATTAGATTATGGTAGGAAGGTTTGGCTTTGGTAGGGGAAGAAGACAAGGAGTAGGAATAAGGATGAGAAAGAGGCTAGTAGCATTTAGAGACATAAATAGGAACTTTATTGAAGCGATGGAAAAGAAAGGGTACAAATACATAGGAATGTGTAGATGCGGATTGGGACCTAATGCACTATGGCAAGATAAAGATGGAAGAATAATACATACAAGCGATATTATAAATGAAACTAAAGGAGATAATCAAGCCAGCCAACAATAGTTTCTTTTTCTTTTTTTGTTTTTATTTTAATTTACACTAATGAGCAACACTTTGATAGAGAAGATAAAAATTCTACAACCAAGTATAAGGAAAGAAATAAATAACAAATTAAAAGAATTTGAGAACAATCTTTACACAACACCTGAGCAAAAATTTTTGGAACTTTGCTTTTGCATCTTGGTAGCGAATACCTCTCTTGAAAAAACCAAAGTTATCTGGGAGAAAGTGGATAGAGGGTTTATATCTTTACCAGAGCACAAACTAAAAGAAAAATTGAGAACATTAGGTTATAGATTTTACAATAAACGAGCTAGTTATATTGTTTCTGCAAGGAAATTTATTAAAGATATAGATTTTATTGTCTCAACTAAGGAAGGAGAAGTTGTTAGGGCATGGTTGGTCAAAAACATAAAGGGAATTGGGTGGAAGGAAGCGTCTCATTTTCTAAGAAATCTTGGCTTCAAAAATTTTGCTATTTTAGATAGACATGTCTTAAAGATATTGGTGAAATACAAAGTAATATCAAGGAAGCCTTTGACTCTCTCAAAGGAAAAATATTTGGAAATCGAAGGAAAGTTAAGAAAAATTGCTGATAACCTTAGCCTCACTCTTGCGGAATTAGATTTATATTTATTCTATTTAGATACAGGGAAGATTTGTGAAAACTGATCTATATCTTCCTTATCTTTGCGATGAAAAAAGCTTCTGTATCATTATCCTGAGGATATATCCTTGCGCAATTGCGCACTTCTTCTCTAAATTTCTTACTTTCCCATTCTAATATCCCTTCTCTCATTTTAAAGCCAGATATTTCTATTTTCTCAATTTTTGCGTTATTAAACTTATCTAATAGAAAAGATACTACTTCTTCATTTTCTTCTGGTGCTAATGTGCAGGTAGAATAAACTAGAACACCCTTTTCTTTCAAACATTTAAATGCAGATATGATTAATCCTTTTTGCAACTTAGAAAGTTCTTTTATTCTATGCAAACTCCATCTTGATAAAACTTGATAGTTTTTCCTTATTACTCCTTCACAGGAGCAAGGTACATCAACCAAAATCTTATCAAATTTCAGATCTTTTTTCCAAAAAAATCTTCCGTCATGTAAAGTTGTAATTGTATTTAAAACACCATATTTTTCAATGTTGTATTTCAATATCTTTAGTCTCTCTAAAGCTACATCATTCGCTATTATTAGACCTTTATTTTTCATTAACATTGCCATTTGTGTAGTTTTTGATCCAGGCGAAGCACAAAGATCTAGTATCTTTTCTCCAGGTCTAGGATCTAAAATTACAGGAGGTAGCATAGATGCTATTTCCTGAACGTAATAATAACCTAAGAAGAATTCTAATGTATTCCCTATTGCTTCTTCTTCCTTTAAGCCACTAACTTCATAAGCACTTTCCAGAAAAGATATTTTCTTTAATTTCCAGCCATAATCTTCCAAACGTTTAACAATTTCTTTTTCATTTTTAACTTTCAACTTATTTATCCTTATTGTAGTCCTCAAAGGTTTTTGGCAATACTTTAAAAATAATTTGTTCTCTTCTCCCAGTAGCTTGTGCATTCTTGCCTTAAACAAATTTGGGAACATAAAAATAGAGTATCGTTTATTTTATTATGGGTAAAATAAAAATTCAGAAAAGTGCAGAAAGAAGAGAAATTGCAAAAAAAATAGCAAAAAAGAGGGTAGAAATTCTATTTTCTTTAGCTAGGAAAAGAATAGATGAAGGAGAATTAAACTATGCTAGAAAATATATTCAACTTGCCAAAAGGATAGCAATGAAAGCTCAAATCAAAATCCCAAAGGAATTAAAACAAAATTTTTGCAAGAATTGTTATTTACTTTTAATTCCAGGAAAAACCTGCAAAGTCAGGAAAACAAAAAATAAATTAACAAAAATTTGTTTAAATTGTGGAAGAAAAAGAGAAAAGATTTTGTAAATTATAGTAGTTGTTTGATTTGTACTTTGAGCATAGATTTAGGATAAACTCCTACAATTCTATTCACTAGTTCTCCTCCTTTAAAAATTAATATAGTGGGTATTGCTGTTATTCCAAATTTTTCAGCAATGTCATGGGCATTATCTACATTTAATTTTACTATTGATATTCTATCTTCGCCTTCATTTTTCAAATCTTCTTCTAATTCCTCTAATATTGGTGCAAGCATTTTACAAGGAGGGCACCAGTTTGCATAGCAATCCACCACCACTACCTCATTACTTTTCACTATGTCATCAAGTTCCTTTCCCGATATCTCATTAACCATTTATATTCTCTTATTTAAATATTTAAATTAAGAAAAGTGATGAAAGAAAAGGTGCAGTTTGAGACAATAAATGCGTTCAGAATAGATTTTGGAAACAATAAGTTTATAGAAGTGGCAAGGAGAGTAGCCAAAGGAAAAGACGGAAGTAATGAATTTCTTCAGATATCTAGAGGATTTTATTTACCTGATGGACAGAGAAGGTATAAAAAAGGCTCTATTTCAGTTCCTGATTCAGAAGAAATAAAGAAATTTCTTTCAGAAAAGATACTAGAGATTTAACTTTTAGAAGATCTTTTTATTTTCTTTTCAATCTCTTTTACACTTAATTTCTCTAACTTTGCATCTGCTAATTTACATTTCCCTTTTAAAGCACCCCATGTAACGAGACAGCATTTAATTCCCGCCTTCTTGCCTGCTAAAATATCTTGTAGAGAGTCGCATATAAATATAGCATCTTCCTTATTCACTTTACTCTGCTTTAAACATTTTATTAACATTTCAGGATCTGGTTTTCCTTTGCGCACATCGTCAACTGTTATTATAATATCAAAAAAGTCTGTTAATCCAAAATATCTAAGCACTTTTGAACAAAAGTCTTTTCTATTTCCTGTAGCTAAAGCAACTATATATCCTTTTTCCTTTAATTTCTTTAGTACCTTCTTTGTATTTCTGTGTAATTTGAATTCTTTTAGCAGTTCATCACTTTCTTTAATTTGATATAAATATTTTAAGATCTCTTTTCTCTTTCTAACATCTTTGACTAAACTTTTAACTATGTCTATATCACTTTTTCCAAATTGATCTATTAATTTTTTCTTATTCACTTTTACTCCTGACCTTTTAAAACACTTTTGAAATGCTTTTGCCCATGCTTCTGTTGAGTCTATCAAAGTCCCATCTAAGTCAAAGATAATAAGTTTTCTCATTCTTAAATTTATGGCAAAAATTTATATCAAAACCTATGGATGTTCAGCAAATCAAAGCGATTCAGAGATTATCCTAGGTTTTTTAGAAAAGGATGGCCATACGATTGTTTCTAACGAAAGGGATGCTGATATCATTATAATAAATACTTGTATTGTTAAGTCACCTACTGAAGAAAAAGTTAGGTATGATATAGAAAGAATTGCAAGAAAATATCCAGATAAAAAATTAATTGTTGCTGGTTGTATGGCAGAAGTGATGCCAGATGAGATTTTGGAAATAGCGCCTAAGGCAGCTCTTATTTCACCTTTTAACATTCATAGGATTTCTTTATTGGTAAATAAGATTCTACAAGGAAGAATATTGCATCTCTTAGGCAAAGAAAAATTAGATAAGGTTTTGATGCCAAGAAAACCTCTTAACAAAGTAATTTTCATAACTCAGATATCCTCTGGCTGCTTAGGAAATTGTAGTTACTGTATTGTAAAATTAGCAAAAGGTTCTTTGTATTCTTTTCCTATAGAAAAGATAGTTAAAGAGGTTAGCATAGCCAAGCAAAGAGGATTCAAAGAGATCTGGCTAACTTCTCAAGATACTGCCTGTTATGGCTTTGATAAAGGCCATAATTTGCCAGAATTGATAAGAGCTATCTGTGAGAATGTTAAAGGAAAATATTTTCTCAGGATAGGTATGATGAATCCGAAATATGTTAAAAACATCTTAGACGAGCTTATAGAAGTTTATGACTATGAGCAGGTTTTCAAGTTTTTACATTTACCCATTCAAAGCGCTTCAGATAAAGTTTTAGAGGAAATGAATAGAGGATATACAAAAAAAGACATTTTGGAAATAATAAGGAAATTCAGAAAAAGATATCCT
>CAZJBU010000026.1:0-7572 GCA_964544525.1 uncultured archaeon | reverse complement strand
GTTGCTACCAACACCCAAAATACCTTTGAGTGGATAATCTCCAATAACTTTAATATACTGATGAAAAAGTTAACGAGTATTGCTGCTATTCTATCCTTGCCTGTGATTATCTCTGGTTTTTATGGTATGAATGTTGCTTTGCCTTTACAAAATAATAGCAATGCTTTTTGGGTATTAGTGTTGGTTTCCTTTGCATTGAGTTTGATCGTTGCAGCAATTTTTAGAGCAAAGGAATGGATTTAAATACAACTTTTCATCAACCCGAGAAATAGAGGTGCAGGCTTATTTGGTCTAGATTTGAATTCTGGATGTGCCTGAGTTGCAACAAAGTACTTATGGCCTGGTAACTCTAAAAATTCCATTAGCAAGCCATTCTCACTCTTTCCAGAAAAGACCAAACCATTCTTTTCTAAGATTTCTATATACTTAGGGTTTACCTCATATCTATGTCTATGCCTTTCCCATACAATTTTTTCTCCATATAACTTATGGACTAGGCTACCTTCCTTTAAAATAGCCTTTTGCTTTCCTAGACGCATAGTTCCTCCTAACTGCATAATCTTCTTTTGCTCTTCCATTAAGTCTATTACTGCATGCTTTACTTCTGGATCAAACTCAGTGCTATTTGCGTTCTCTAAACCGCAAACATTTCTTGCAAATTCTATTACTGCCAATTGAAAACCTAAGCATAAGCCTAAGAAAGGAACATTGTTTTCTCTGCAATATCTTATAACCTTTATTTTTCCTTCGGTGCCTCTTTTTCCGAAACCTCCAGGAACTATTACAGCATCTATTCCTTCCAAAACTTTTTCTATATCTCTTTCTTTTCCCTCTTCATCAAATTCATCGGTGCAAATCCATTTTATATTTGGTTTTATCCTTAGCTCAGCGCATGCATGTTTTATAGCCTCTACAACACTTATATAAGCATCGCTAAAGGTAGCGTATTTTCCAGCTATAGCAATAGTTTTCTCAATATAACTTTCATTTACCTTTTTGACATATTCCTCCAATCCAAGTTTGCAACTTCTTTCTTTTAAACCAAAGAAAGATTCTATCTTTTCTCCCAGTCTTTCTTTCTGTAAATTCAAAGGTACTTTGTAAATAACATCAACATCAGGAGCGCTAATTACTCTATTCTTCTCTACATCGCAAAATAAAGAAATTTTCTCCTTTGTTTTCTCTTGCAGGAATTCTTTGCATCTGCAAACAATAAAATTGGGTGAGATACCATAACTTCTCAAAATTTCAACACTTCTTTGAGTTGGTTTGGTTTTTTGCTCTCCTGTGATTATAGGCACATAAGTTAAATGGATATAGCAACAATTAGCATTTTTCTTTAATTGCCTTAAAGCCTCTACAAAAACCCTTCCCTCTATATCACCAATTGTTCCTCCCAATTCTATAATAAGGAAATCAGGCCTTTCCTCCTTCCAGATTTTTAGTATCCTTTCTTTTATCTCATTAGTAACATGTGGTATCAATTGCACTGTTTTCCCTAAAAAGTCGCCTCTCCTTTCTTTATCTATAACGGCTTTGTAAATATTGCCAGAGGTAAGGTTCCACTTCTTTTTTGTTGTTATTCCTATGAATCTTTCATAATGCCCGAAATCAAGATCTATTTCTCCGCCATCATCTGTTACAAATACTTCTCCGTGCTCATAGGGATTTAGAGTGCCAGCATCGTAATTAAAGTAAGGATCTATTTTTATCGTTACGATTTTGTAGTTTTTACTTACAAGAATATGGCCAATAGAAGCGCCTAAAACACCTTTGCCCAAGCCAGACATTACACCGCCAGTAATTATAATTAATCTTGGGATGCTCTGCATAATAAATATATCAAAAATTATAAAAACAGAGTTATTCCAGAAAACTCTTTAGACTTTTTTGTTCTTTAAATATATTTTTTTCGTCATATCCTAACACCCTTAATACTCTTAAAGCAGCAGGCAAAATTTGGTTATGTATATAATAATCAACATCATACTCTTTTTCTCCTACTTCTTCAGCAAACCTTGCTTTTTCACTTATGGTATTCCCTTTGTTTGTTATTATATAAGGTATAATGCTCCCACTTCTTATTTTTACCCCTTGTTCTCTTAGTCTTCTTGCTACTGCTACATGAGGTGCTTTTTGCTCATATTTAGACAAATCTCTAGTTATCTTTGTATATATTATCAGATCTTCTTTATTTATCTCACCTTTTCTAAGTTTTTCTATGATATCTCTGACATATTTTATAGCTTTTTCAACATCTCCTTTTAGAACATATTCCAATACTTTTTCTTGAGTTTTTTTGGCAATTTTGCTCCAATCACCTCTTACATACTCAAAGCCCTTTATAACAATGTTTCCCTTTTCATCTATCAATGCATATTTCTTTTTTATCCCTCTCTCTTTTTCACCAATAAATAAACCCCTCCTAAAATATCCTTTAAATTCCAACTCAATAATGCCAGGCAATTTTTTATTTATCTCTTCTAGCAATTTCTTTGCTTTCTCTTTATCAGATATAATGTATATACCATCTGTATCGCCATACACAACTTTAAATCCTTTTTTCTCACATTCATCAATTACAAATTTTATACATTCTCTTCCTATAGCAGTTACGGATTCTGCACATTCTTTACAATACCATCTAGCACCGAAAAAGCCCAAATAACCATAGGTTGCATTAGCAAGTGTTTTTATAGCCTTCTCTGTTATTTCTGCTTCTTTTCCTCCTGCTTTTTTAATTTCCTGCCTTTTTTTGATCAAATGCTCTACTATTGAAGATAAAAATCCTGGTCTATCTTTCCTAAATCTATTTATTTTGCCGTCAATCTTAATCTCAAAACAAGGTATTTCTTTGCCATCCTTTATTAAAGTATCTGGGCTTATATTGTAACTTACTATTATGCTAGGGTACAAACTCCTAAAGTCCAAATTTACAAGATTTTCATACAATCCTGGCTTTGGTTCGTGTACATAAGCACCCAAATAAGAGGTTCTTAATCTCTCTTCTATATCCTCATTTGTGGGTCTATTTGGTATTAATATCCCTTTCTTCTTTGCATTCCTTATCAGATACCATTCTACCAACTGACTAAATCCTTTTCTCGTAATTTCAAATAAATCTAAATTTAATAGTTTGCAGAATTCTATCTCCAAAGGTAATAACTTTTTTCCCAACAAATAAGTTATCCTAGCATCTTGCAGATTATAATCAAGAATATCTTTAATATTTTCGGAGTCCCACAACCTTTGAGTATCCATAACATTAAACTCTGCCTTGCCTTCTCCTATTATGTTCATAGCAACATCATTCAATTTCATGGAAGGGGCTCTAAGCTCAGGAGATATGTGGGTTGATACAACTTTTAATAAGTCGATATGAATAACGCCTTTTATCCTAATACCATCCCTTCTAGATACCAAAGGAACATCTATTTTCAATTCTTTGGCTCTTTCTTTTATAAACTTGAGATCAAACTCATCTCCGTTATATGAGAAAAGCACATCATAATCTTTTGCAATTTCAAAGAATCTCTTTATCATCTCTTTTTCATTTTCTAATACTTCTGTTCCTTTTCTTTGTGTCTTCTGCCAAGTTAAAACCTTTTCTATGCCATCTCCATATATAGCTATAGAAATTACATTATTGCCTTCAGCAGAGAGATTAGCACTATCATAAATTTCTATGTCAAATGCAGCCATCTTTAAAGGGAGAATGTCTTTACTTTTCAAAACCAGTTTGTTATCCTTTATCTCATACTTACAGAGAAATCTTATGTCTTTATCTAAACAATACTTTTTTGCAAATGGAAGGTCATATTCCCTCTTGTGCAATACACCTTTAGTATTTCTTACTTCTTCTTTTAGCAGATCAATATCTCTAGGCAAAAAACAAACAATCTTTAAAACCTTTACTTTTTCGCCTTTCTCTATCTTCTCCTCAACCTCTATTCTCTTTATTTTAACCTTTTCCCCTCTGTGTTCAACCTCTATTCTCTTTAGCCTATCTATGACTTCCTCTATTTGATTTTGCTCTGGAATGGCATAAAAATAAGGTTCGTAGCTAGAGTCTTCGAAGACAATTTCTTTGCCTTCTTTGTCTTTCCCAATTATCTTTATCACTGCCTTTCCATCTCTTACTTCATAGTCAGCATATATAGGGTAAAATTCCATAAATATATTTCTAAAAAACAAAAATTAAATCGCCCTAATCTTTTTCAATTTTTTTACGAGAGCGTTTATACCTTTTTTAGCTTCTTCCTCTGTTTTCGCACCTGCACATACCAAGCTCCCAGATGAGAATATAAGGAAAGCAACCTTTGGTTTCTGTAATCTCATTATCAATCCAGGAAATTGTTCTGGCTCATATTCACTTTCCTCTAAAGCAAAGGCGATATCCTCTAAGTTTAATTCCTTTTTGAGATTGGCGGTTGCTACTACATTTTCTATTTTTATCTTATACTTTTTAGGGATTTTTATTCCTATCTTTCTCAAACTTTGAAGAGTCTTTTTTATACCTTCTTTAGCCTCTGCTAATGTTTTCGCACCTACACATATTATCTTCCCTGATCTAAAGATTAGGCAAGTAACTTTGGTACCTTCGCTTCTAAAAACCAATCCAGGAAATTGCTCTGGCTCATATTCTGCAGTTTCAAAGGATTCCGCTATTTTACCCAAAGGCATTTCCATGTCTAATTCGACTGAAGTTACAACATTCTGAATTTTCATTTCAACCATAACTTTAAAAATAAAAAAAGTTTAAATTTTATGAAAAAATTTGAATTTCTTGATTTCGCAACTGCTGATATTGCCTTTAGGGCTTATGGAAAAACTCTTAGTGAGGCTTTTGGAAACGCTGCCTTAGCCATGTTTGAAGTTATGTTTGATACATCGAAAATCCAACCTATTTTAGAAAAGAAAGTTGTAGTGGAAGGAGAAGATTTAGAATCTTTGCTATTTGATTTTCTTTCTGAATTGCTTTATATCTTTGATGTAGACAAATTGGTTTTTTGCAAGTTCGATGTAAATATCTCTAAAGAAGGAGACAAATACATGCTTACTGCTGTTTGTAAGGGTCAGAAGTTGAAAGAGGGAATGGAAGCAAAAACAGAAGTAAAGGCAGTAACCTATCATCATATGGAAATTAAGAAAGAGGAGGATTATTGGGTTATTCAGGTTGTTTTGGATGTTTAGTTTTAAAAAATATTTTTTATTTATCTCATAAAAATTTTTAAATTATTTCTTTATCATGATGTATGAAAATGCACATCATCTGGTAATAACATTAGATAATGAAAATGAAGCAAATGTTCTAAAATTAGAGCAAGAAAAATTGGGAATAGAAGTTTATGTTCCAGTAGCACAAGATCCTAATGATATCGAGAGATTAAGACTTGTAGGTATAAATGACATAGATATCGATGAAGTAGGGAGACCATTCTATGAAGATTCCAAGGATACATTTTATACAATAACGGAGAAAGACCTCAATAGATTAGACACAAAAACAGCTATGAACCTTATAGATGAAGCTTTTTTCCAATTTTTTAAAAAGAAAAACTTTTCTTTAAAAGCTGTGATTACTCAATCGCCAAAAGATAAACATCCTCATCATTCATTAGTTGGAAATGTTGCTCTAATGCAGAGAGGGAATCCAACCAATATTCTTACTTCTGCTCATGAAGCTTTTGGAGAGGGATTAGTATGTGACCATAAGAGTGCAATTTTTGTGCCTGTAGAGAACAATATCGCTCTGGCAAACTTAGCAGAATTACAAGTTCAATCTGAGGTAAAATGGGATGAGCCAGTATCGCATAATGTTTTGCAAGAAAGATTTGACAGTTATCTAAGAGAATTTGAGAAAACATTTGGAAATACAGAAAGTAATTGGTATAGAGTAATAGGTTTGATTTCAGAGAAAGATAAAGAAAAGAAAGTATACCATTCATTAGCGCAAAAGATAGGGGAAAGATTAATACCTTATGCTAATACATACCAAAGTAAAAAAATGGAAAATATCTCGCAGCAGTTAAATGAAATTTTATACCCTTTATTTCCTATTGATTATAGAATATTAAGAAAAGGGGATTTGCCTGTATTGTATATAGGTGCTCATCAAGACGATAGGAATATTTCTTTTTGGAGTTACCTTCAATAATTTTATTTTTCCAAAATTTCATAATCTTCCTCAAACTTTAGCCTAACGAACTTATTGCTTTCAATATCTCTTTTTACCAGAACATTACCATCTATCCAAACATTGTTTCCTATTTTCTTTCCAGGATAGATGCAAACATTAGGGCCTAGTTGAACATTATCTCCTACTATTGCTCCAAACTTAACTCTTCCAATACCTTGTTTTTTCCCATTTATAATCATCTTTATCTCACTCCCATCAAACTTATAAGTTGCTATATTTGAGCAAGTACCAAAATTACAATAACTTCCAATGATAGAATCTACTATATAATTTTGGTGAGGAATATTGGTATTTTCATTTATTACACTCCTTTTAACACAAGAAAATTCACCAATTAAGCAATTTTTATCTGTAACCACTTTTTCTAAAACAGCATTTTTTATAACGCAATTTTCATTTATTATTACAGGTTTCCTAATTTTTGCTTCATTCCAAATATCACAATTGTCTCCAACAAAATATTTTAATTTCCATAGCATATACATATTGGCATCTAAATAATCCCAAGGGTATTCTATCCTTTTTATAATTCCATCAAGAGTTTTTAGGGGCATCTCCTCTAACGCAGAAATCAAGAATTCATCAAACGATTTAAAGATTTCTTCTTCCAACTTTTCTGTAATTTTGTGAGAGAAGCTATATATTCCAGATAGGGAAAGACCTTCAAAATTTTTAGACTTCTTTTCAACTATAATTTTATCAAAGTGAGAGTAAGCATCTATTTTATAATCCTGAAAGAGGAACATAGACTTTTCCTTCAGCCTTTCAAAACCCAAAATATCCAAATCAAAAAAAGTATTACTTTCCACCAAAAGAAAATCATCATCTACCTGCAAAAGCTTATATAAAGCTTCTATTTCATCTTTAACCAATAGAACTCTTGCCTTTTCTTTCCAGTATTCTTTTACCTTTCTGTCTCTAGTTATAATGATGGTTCTATCTATTTTCAACCTTTCAAACAGATCAAAAAAATGTTCGATAACTTTTTTGTTCCCTAAAATTCTCAAAAGCAATGATTTACTTTCAGTTAATGGCCATAGATTCTTCAAATCTCTTCCATCAAAAACAACTCCAATCACAATAATATTAAAAAGTAGAAAATTTTTTATGTTATATATTTTAGAGTATATATTACTAAAGAGTAGTTTTAAAATTGAATTTATAAAATATTCATTCAATAAACCATATCTTGTCTTTTACATCGCCTTTCACAACCCTAGCAATAATATCGTTAGCATAATTGTTACCTTTTTCAATTTCATGTAAATGCCTCAAAACAGAGTAAACAGCAATTTTTGTTCCGCATCCGTCTCCTCCGGCAATTACCAAAATCTCCTTACTTTTGTCAAAAGGATTTTTTATTTTCACTATTA